>DATCIS010000018.1:0-15868 GCA_036507655.1 Saccharimonadales bacterium (SeqCode) | reverse complement strand
CATCGCTGATGGGAATACTCAAAAAGCCTTGGTAGTCCTAGACGAACTGAAAGAACAGGCGGCAACTCCAGCGAGTATAGCTAGAGTACTAGGCCAACGGCTGCGACAAAGAATTCTGGAGCGAAGAGACGACGGAACCTGGCTTACAAGCTTGCTGAAAGAGCTACTGGCAGTTTCATCGAGCGCTGTCCCGCAGGAAACTTTGGAGCTGGCGGTTTTGGAGGCTGCCTCGGCTAACCAAACTATATTGAACGATCGGTTGGAGCCACCAAAGTCCGGTAGCGTTAAAGCTAAAACAAGGCCAATAAGGGCGG
Source organism: Saccharimonadales bacterium (SeqCode) (assembly GCA_036507655.1). Classification (GTDB taxonomy): domain Bacteria; phylum Patescibacteriota; class Saccharimonadia; order Saccharimonadales; family UBA10212; genus 2-01-FULL-49-22. Next base: position 15,554 of record DATCIS010000018.1, on the reverse strand, counting down.
TAGCTGAGCCTAAGCCTCATAAAACTCAGAAAAACCAAGCCGCGTTTAGCCTAGAGCTGTGGAGCGATCTGCTCAAAAGAGTTAAGACCGAGGTACCTTCGTTGTATGCCGCCTTGCGATTAGCCGAACCATCAATAGCCTCTGATAGGCTGCAACTGGCTTTCCAATTTCCACTGCATCTGAAAAAAGTCCAAGAAGCTAAGCATATTAAGCTAATAGCTCGGATAATTGAAGAAATATCGGGCGCCAAGCCGGTAATCAAATGTTTGGTCGATAAAGAATTAGCTGGTAGGCGCAATTCACAGTCTCCGGCCAAACCTACCCCAATAATAGATTTGAAAACAATAAATAATATCTTCGGCTCCGCCGAGGTGTTGGAATCATAGCCTATGGCAAAGGATACCGGGGTAGGTTCGCCGCCGCAAAGCTATGACGCTGAGACCAGCCTGCTGGGAAGTTTGATTATCGATCCCGAAGGCTTTGTCAAAATAGCCGACGTCATCAGGCCAGACGATTTCTTTAGCGAGCCACATCGAATTATTTTTTCGGCTATGAAGGCCCTGCATGATAAACACGCACCAATCGATATTCTAACTTTAAGCGAGCAGCTTAAAAGTGGCGGCCGCCTCGATTCCATCGGTGGCGCCAGCTACCTAACCGAGCTTACCAACTATGTGCCAACAGCGGCGCACCTTGAGCAATATGCCGAGATCGTGGCCGATAAGTCTATCAGGCGCCGTCTAATCAGCGCTAGCGCCGATATTGCCACTATTGGGCGCGATGAGGACAAAACCCTATCGGAGTTGATCGAGGAGGCTGAAACCAGGCTTTTTGAAGTCAGCCAAAAGCACGTTCGGCAGGATATAACATCGCTAGAATCAATTCTGGCCGACAGTTTTGATAGGCTGGATGATCTGCATCGTAAGAAGGGTGGTATTCGCGGTATACCAACCGGAATGACCGATCTGGACAAAAAAATCGCCGGCCTTCAACGCTCCGATTTAATAGTCATTGCCGCACGTCCGTCCATGGGTAAAACAGCCATGATGCTCAATATGTCGCTGGACATCGCTACCAAGGTCAACCAAGGCGCTATATTGTACTTTAGCCTTGAGATGAGCAAAGAACAATTAGTCGATAGGTTACTGGCGGCCGAGGCTAATGTTGATGCTTGGAAGCTACGGACAGGTGAGGGCTTAACGGATGAAGATTTCGAGAGAATAAGCACGGCTATGGGGGCGTTAGCTGAAGCACCGATTTATATTGACGATACCTCGGGCATCACGGTCTCTGACCTGCGTACTAAAGCCCGCCGCCTGCATCATCAGCATCCGCTAGCAGCTATCATGGTCGACTATTTGCAGTTGATGAGCGGCGGAACCCGTTTTGCACACACAGCAAATCGAGTACAGGAGATTTCCGAAATCAGCCGCAGCCTGAAAATTCTGGCACGGGAGTTAAATGTGCCGGTGGTGGCCGCCAGCCAGCTTAGCCGGTCAGTTGAGAACCGTTCGCCGCAAATACCCCAGTTGGCAGATCTCCGAGAATCGGGCTCGATTGAGCAGGATGCCGATATCGTCCTATTCCTCTACCGCGAGGAGTACTATAACCCCGATACCGACCGCCAAAATGTTACCGATATATTTATCAAGAAGCATCGAAACGGTCCGACTGGCAACTTCGAGCTCTACTTTGACCGCGAAAAACAGCGTTTTCGCGATTTAGATACCAGGCACGACCAACAAGCATAAAATAAAAGATTTTCCTGGCGCGAAGCTATATAATCAAGCTCATGCGGGGGTACCTTAGACGAGTTTGGCCAACATCGAATCAGGCTCGCCCGATTCTAATTGTCTGCCTAGTGTTGGTTTTTATATACCTGTTCTTTTTTTGGCGGTTGGGGTCGATGACAGCCGGTCTGGGCCCAAGTGAATACACTTCGAGACAAAATAGCCAAGCCACCAAACAGATAATTAGCCGCGGCATAAATGCCCCGTATTACCTCATGCAGCGCGGTCTGGTGGTTCTATTAAACGACGGTGTCTTGGCCCTGCGCCTGGCATCCGTAATCAGCGGACTGGTTATTCTTGTTTTCCTATTTTTGCTGCTGCGCAGTTGGTTCGGTCAAGCGGTAGCACTATTTGCTTGTCTGGTTTTCATATCAACCCCTTGGATAGTTATCACAGCCCGGACTGCGACAGCCAATATTATGCTGCTTTGGCCAATTGTGCCGTTGGCCTGTTTTGTTTTGCTGAGCCGTTCCAAGCAAAGAGCTGGGCTCTGGTGGCTAATGCTTACTCTGACCGCCATTTTAAGCTTGTATACACCGGGCCTGATTTGGTTCCTTTTGGCGGGCATTCTGGCCACTGGGCGCACTTTTTTAGATGCTTCCAGAAGGCTGAATGGCGCCTACATAGTTGCCGGTATAGCTTTGGCTATTCTGTTAGTAGCGCCTCTAGCTCTGGCTTTAGCGCTTGAGCCATCCCGTCTTAAACAGTTAGCACTAATTCCAGACAACTGGCAGTCTGGCACTGACATCTTAAAGTCTATCGGTTGGAGCGCGGTCTCAATTTTTTGGAGCACCAAAAACAGTGTTGATATCGGCATCGGCCACCTGCCAGTATTGAACATCCTGCAAATCGCGCTATTTATATTCGGTTTTTATGCCCTCAGCTCAAGAGCCCGTAACATTATATTTAGCCTTGCGGGATTATTGCTTTTTGCCATACTCATCTCGGGGATTAACGATAATCCACACCTGTTATTGTTCGGGCTGCCGGCTGTCGCCGTTTTTATAGCTGCCGGGCTACGCTATCTTTACATCGAGTGGCGGCGCGTATTCCCTCTAAATCCATTCGCCTATGCCTTGGCCATAAGTTTGATTGGCGTGGTAGTTGCTGCGCACTTATTGTACGCCGGCCGCTACAGTTTGATTGCCTGGCCCCATACTACCGAAACAAAAGCCACGTACGTGCTAAAATAGCTTCTGAAAGGAGTTGGTTGTGAGTAAATTTGATCAGGCCAAATTGTTAATGAAGGCCCGCAAACTACAAAAAGAATTACAGAGGGAAATTATTACTGTCGAGACCGGCGGCGGGGCAGTGAGGGTTGAAATCAGCGGTGAGCAAAAGCTTAAGAAAATACATATCGACCCTGGGGCGGTTGATTTGGATGACATCGGTCAACTCGAGGGGTGGCTTGAGGAAGCAGTTAAAGAAGCCATTCTCAGAAGCCAAAAACTAGCGGCTGAAAAAATGCAGCCAATGATGGGTGCGCTTAGCCAACTGGGACTATAATAGGGTTTTATGAACCCGGCCATACCAAAATCGCTGCAGGCTGTGATTGACGCTTTTGGAGAGTTGCCTGGTGTTGGACCGCGCACATCAGAACGCTACGCTTATTATTTATTACGCGCCGACGCTGCAAAATCACAGGTATTATCTGAGGTTTTGGCCAAACTGCACGAAAACGTCCAGTACTGTCCCCGGACATTCGCGCTGGTTGAGAGGGGCCAGAAGTTAAGCCCCCTGTACACCGACCCGAGGCGCGACAAAAAACTGGTAGCCGTGGTGGCCGATCCTTTCGATATAGTAGCCATTGAAAAAACCGGCACCTTTAGGGGAACTTACCACGTACTCGGGGGGCTGATTTCGCCCATCGAAGATATTGGCCCAGAACAACTACATATTGCCGAGCTTATTAGGCGTCTTGACGAGGACCGGGTCAAAGAGTTAATCCTGGCTACCAATGCCAGTGTCGAAGGCGAAAGCACCGCCCTTTTGATAACCCAAAAAATCGGCAAAAAACCGCTTAGAATTACCCGACTGGCCAGAGGGTTACCAGTGGGAATCGACCTGGAATATGCCGATCAAATCACTCTAACGAGGGCTTTGGAAGGGCGACAGAAAGTTTAGGGCTTAGACTTTAGCTTGGCTTTTTAGTTTATACTTTTAGTATGTACAAAGAGGCGGAGGCGATCCGCAAGATTATTGAAGACGCTAGAGAGATTGTTGTCATCCAGGCCGATAACCCCGATATCGACAGCTTAGCCAGCGCTTTGGCGCTGGAATCGATACTGGGCGAAATGGGCAAAACCGTCGGTTTATATTGCGGGGTCGATCTACCCAACTACCTACACTATTTGCCGGGTTGGGGCCGAGTTAGCCGTGATATGCCAAAACAATTCGATGCTTCGATTATTGTTGATACTGCTAGCGACGCTCTACTAGCCCAGCTTGAAAAATCAGGCGCTAAAAGCTGGGTGGCAGCCAAACCGGTGATTGTACTCGATCATCATTCAACAGCCGCATCAATCAGTTTTGCCAGTGTAATATGCGCTCCTCAAGCGGTCGCGACTGGCGAAATCATTTATGAATTGGCTAAACAGCTTAACTGGACGGTTGATGCTTCGGCGAAGAACCTACTAGCCATGGCTATTTTGAGTGATAGCTTAGGACTGATGAGTCAATCCACGACACCGCGCTCGATTCACATAATCGCCGAGCTGGTTGAAGCCGGAGTTAATCTGCCAGAGCTGGAAAGCGCCCGCCGAGAGACTTTAAAGCGCGAAGCAGAGCTAATCCACTACAAGGGTGATCTGCTTAAACGCGTAGAATTCGCCGCCGATGGTCGATTAGCCATAGTCAGTATTCCTTGGGAGGAAATCGAACGCTACAGTCCTCTTTACAACCCTTCGATGTTAGTTATTGATGATATGCGCCTAGCCAAAGGTACAGACGTGGCAATAGCCTTCAAACTCTACCGTGATGGTAAAATCACCGCCAAAATCCGCTGCAACTATGGCTGGGGCATCGCCGATAAGCTGGCTGAGCATTTCGGTGGCGGTGGCCATCCGCTGGCTAGTGGCTTTAAGATTGCCGATGGCAGGCGCTATGATGCAATCAAGCACGAAACTATCGAAGTTACAGCTAAATTATTAGACGAAGTCGAACAAGCAACAGCCCATGAAACTGTATAACGCTCTGACCAAAAAGGTTGAGGATTTTAAGCCTTCTGTGGCTCCTGAAGTCAGGCTTTACAGCTGTGGCCCGACCGTATATGACTACCCCCACATAGGTAATTGGCGCTCATTTGTTTTTGTCGATACGCTTCGTAGAGCTTTGGAATCCAATAGTTTTAGCGTCAAGCACGTCATGAATATCACCGATGTCGGACATCTTACAAGCGATGCCGATGAGGGCCAAGACAAATTGGAAGCCGGCGCTGAGAGGGAAGGTAAATCAGTTTGGGACGTGGCCAAGCATTACACCGATGTATTCATCCAAGGTGCCCAAGCTTTGAATCTACTGTCGCCGAACGCTTACAGCGGGCCAATCGGGCCGTACGCTAGAGCGACTGATTTTATTGCTGAGCAGGTCAACCTCATCAAGCTGCTAATGGACAAGGGATTTGCCTACAAAATAAAGCAAGCGATTTATTTTGACGTGTCGAAATTACCGAGCTACGGTGAGCTCTCCGGTCAAAAATTAACAGACAAGGCGGTTGGGGCGAGAGAAGACGTTGTAACAGACGCCAAAAAACGAAATCCACAAGACTTTGCGCTTTGGTTCTTTAGGGTCGGGCGGTTCGCCGACCATGAGATGCGCTGGCCAAGCCCTTGGGGTGAAGGCTTCCCCGGCTGGCACCTGGAATGTTCGGCCATTGCCCACGCGACTCTCGGCGATCCGCTGGATATCCATACCGGTGGAGTTGACCATATCGGCACACATCATCCCAACGAAATGGCTCAAACCGAAGCTGCGTTTGGCCACAGGCTGGCCAACTTTTGGCTTCACAATGAGTTCGTTCTGGTTGACGGACAAAAGATGTCCAAAAGCCTGGGAAACTTCATAACGCTTGACAGCGTCGTTAAAAAAGACTATGACCCATTGGCCCTTAGGCTGCTGTTCTTGCAAGCCCATTACCGCAGCCAGCTGAATTTTACCTGGGAGGCCCTTTCGGCAGCCCAAAACTTCTTAAAACGGCTTCAGGCTTGGGCTGACTTAAAGTTCCAGCCTAATCTGGGACACAAAAAAAAGGCGGCCGATGTTTATAAGCCGCTGCTGGATAAAATCGTCTCAGAGATACAAGATGATCTAAATACTCCTCAGGCACTGTCCGAGCTTTCAAAGCTATCCGAATTGTCCGAACATGAAGGAGTCGATTCTGAGAAAATACAACCATTGCTTGAGGGTGTTGATAAGATATTCGGTCTTAAACTGGCCAGCCGAAAAGATGTTAATCAGTCAATCAAAGAGTGGATATCCCAGCGCCAGAAAGCCCGAGACAGCCAAGATTGGTCTAGAGCCGACAAACTACGCCAACAATTAATGAAACACGGGATAGGAATCAACGATACGCCGCACGGGCCGGTTTGGAGTCGGATTTAGTCTTTAAGCTTTCTTAGTTTCGGTTATAGATAGATGGCGGTTTTCTAAATAAGCTTCAATTAGTATCTTGGCTGCGCTGGCTATCGGAATCGCCACGATAGCGCCCAAGATACCGCCAAAACCAACACCCAGCAGCGCCGCAATAAAGACTGTCATCGGCGTCAACCTGCTTAATTTCGATTGTACAAAGGGCTGGAAGGTATGGTTCTCGATTTGCTGATAAACCACGAAGTATACCAGCATAATCAAGGCCAAGGATGCCGAGCTTAGTAAACACACCAACACTACAATAGCAGAGGACAGCAGCGTGCCGAACATTGGGATTAGGGCGAAAACAGCTACGATTCCGGCCAGAGCCACGGTATTGATTGTGACATTAGTGATGTCGCTGGCGATAGTTAATGCTACAAATGCAAAGAAGCCGCCGACAATCGCCAGTGTCACTTGGCCAAGCGCGAATCCGGTGACCCCGCGGTAAATATTATGAATTATCCGCTGATGGCGCTGCTTGTTCTTAGCCGGTACGACCCGCCAAAAGGCCTTTAGCCACCTTGGGCCTTCGACCAGCATCATGAAAGTCAAAACAAAAACCGCCAACACCGAAACCACGGCGCCGACAATCCTTTTACCGGTGTTTAAAATAGTGCTGCCAAAATCACTGTACTGAGCCGCGAAGTCTTTTGCGCCTTGGGTTAGCCTGTTATCCAGATTATTCTCACGGGCGAATCTGGCCAGGCTGGAGTCACTCTGCTGGAAGTCCGCGACAATCGTCGGGACTTCTTTAATAAAATCGCGTGTCTGGCGTACCAGTGGCGGTGTAATAAGAGCAAAAAAACCGACCAGCAAGAGCACCACTGTTAAATAGGTAACGACTGTAGCCCGCGTACGACTGTCAATCTTTAAAAAACTCTTCATCGAATTGACTACCGGGTTCAGCGCCATGGCTAAAAAGGCCGAGGCAAAAATCAAGGTCAAAATGTGGCTGACGCGGCCGACAAATTTAAAAAGCACAACAGCGGCCATAATCCACAATATGGTCCTGACAATAGTCCGGTTTGTTACGGTAACGATGACTTGCCGTGATGGCTGCATGAGCTTAATTATGCCGGCTTTTGGCTCTAGAGGCAATCGCCCGGCGATAGATAGACTCGATTTTTGGCCCGACTGTGGCGATGTCGTATTTTTTGACTTCTGATAACTGCCATCTGTGGAGCTCTTGCGCCAGTTGCTCGTCACGCAGCAACTTTGCCAACCGGGCGGCAAAACCGGCTGTGTCAAGCGGATCAATAAGTAGCTTGTCTTGCTGGCCCAGCACAGCGCTATACCCGGGGTTATTGCCGCCCAGCACTACTCGGGCACCGGCGGCCATAGCCTCAATTAATACTATGCCGAAGCTTTCGCCGTAGAGCGATGGAAAGCAGGCGATATCGGCACCAGCCAAAATTCTGGCTTTATCTTCTTCAGCCACAATCCCGGTCAACTTAACGGAACTTCCAAGTCCCTTTTGCTTTATATAACGTTCAAGTACCGGCCGCAGAGGGCCGTCGCCGGCGATTGTTAAATTGGCACTCGGCATAGTCTCTTTAAGAACGCTAAAGGCCTTCAGCAGCGGTAAGCAGCCTTTGCGTTTGACTAACCTGCCTAAGAAAACAATCTGATGTCTCTTGAACTGGCTGTCTTTTGGCGGTGTTTGCCTGAAACGTGATATGTCAACAGCATTGGGCACTACCAGTGTATCGATGCCGAATGTTTTACGGGCGAAATCAGCCGCTGGCTGGCTGACGCTGATAATCTGGTCAAACTTCTTCAAACTGTTTCTGAGTACGAGGCGTAATAAGCGCGTTCCAGCTTCTACCCAAGAAGCGGCAGGGTAGACGTGGAAGGTACCAACTATAACGGTCGATTTATCGGCCCTATTGATGGCAATCTGTGACATGAGGGGCGAGTAAGGGACTTGGACATGCAAGACATCGAGTTGCTCATTGGCCAGTGCTTGTTTAATTGCCCCCCGGTCGGCCAATAGCGGGATGCTCAATCTATTGGCGTTGAAGACTACGCTTTTGTTTCTGGCCAGACTATAAACTCTACCTCCCGACAGGCGGTCGGTTTTGGTTTCGCCAACCAAATAACTAACACGGTGGCCACGGGAGCTCAGCCAAGCACCAAGTGTTTTAACGTACTGGGCGACACCGTCGGTGCTATCGAGCGTGTCGTCGTATAAGAATCCGATGGATAAACGGCTTTTTGGCTTCACTTTTAGCTACCGCCTTTCCGTTTTTTTCTCGAGTGGCCAGCTTTAGAGCTTCTTGGTAAGCTGCCTCATACTGACCGATTACTTTGGTGTAGTCGTACTTTTTGACCTCATGAAGGCCCCATGAACGTAAAAGCCGGCTAATTTTGTCGTCCGTAGCTACCAACTCCAAGCGATTGGCGAAATCATCTACCGCTTTGGAATCGACCAGTCCAAGACGTCCACGCCCGGTCAAGACGTTGACGTAACCCGAATTTAGACCCGCGACGACCGGAGCCCCCATTGCCATAGCTTCTATCAGAACTATGCCGAAGCTTTCACCGAACATCGCCGGGCTGCAAAAAACATCGGCGTGTCCCATCAGCCGCCTTTTTTCTTCCTCGTCGACGTAGCCAGAGAAGTGGATGTTTTTAATTTCCAGGGAGTCAGCCAGTTGCTCCAGCCTATCTCGTCCGGGTCCCTCCCCGGCGATGATGAGATAGGCGTTTGGCAATCTCTCGGATAGCACGGCGAAAGCCCTGAGAAGCCAATCGACTCCTTTACGGCGTTCTAGCCGGCCGACATAAACAATCGTCTTGGTGTTGGGTCCGTTTAATGGTAGCCGCTTTTTGGGCGGTTTATAAACCTTAAGATCAATACCGTTGGGTATATATTTAATATTTTCAATCAACCGTTTTTCAGCCTGGCTTTTATGGTTGGCTTTGTCGAACAGCAAAGCTGCCGGTGTCGGCGAAACAGCTGTGACAAGATGCATCTTTTGGCCGATGCCACGCCCATAAGGCAAAAAAACATTGACCCACGATTTGGCGGCCGGGTTGTCTACCAGATTAGCGTGGAACGTGCCAACGTGGGCCGCTTTGGAGTGTTTGAGCATCTGCCAAGCTAGGATTGGCAACCACGGCTCATGGAAGTTTATGACATCGAACTTTTCGCGCTGCAGGATGGAGCTTATCTCGTTGCTGTCAGCTGGCATCCCCCAATTGCCGGACGTACCAAGACCACCTCTGAAATTTCTGGTGGTGCCGAACAAAATGTAGTCGTCCGGAACTTCATCGTTAAAACCGGCCGGGCGCTGGGTAATGATTTTGACCTCATGGCCTTTCTTGCTCAGGCCATCATGGAGGTGCGTGACCAACTGCTGGACGCCCCCCGTACGCTCGAACATATTGTAGGGGCAGACTAAAGCTATCTTCATCTTTAGGCTAATTATATCAATTTTGCGCTGGATTCTTATTCAGCAAACGCCGTAGGCCAGCAGGCAGAAGAACTGCCATTGCTTGTTTACCGGCGATTACGCTGGGAACGTGGGCTCTACTGCGGGCTTTGAACTGCGTATAGTCAGAGAAGACCTGTCTCATGTGTTGCTCAACGGCGACATTGTTAAGATAGTGGTCATGCTCTGACACCACGTGAATGACCGGTAGTGAGACATGCTGGCCGGTATTGTCCAGTCCCAGGAGTTCGCTGGTTGTTAGCCAATGGGTTCTGACATCGTTGGCCTGCCAAAGCTTTACTTCAAAGTCCATGGACTCGTCGAACTCATCGGGTGTAACTTCCAGCATCCGGCGTCTGGAGTTAGGGAACTTGGCATACAGGTGCTTGAGCATAAACTTGTTTAGCATAAAGTAGCGGATGTAAAAAGCCACAGGACGAACGGCAAACACTCTGGCGATGAATTTATAGATTTTTTGGTTGTACTTATTGAAGACAATATCATCTTGATGCATAAAGCCGACGATACTGGCTAGTAAATCGACTTTTTTAGCGATTTCGGGGTAGCGCTGCAGCATCCTGGTGACAACCACGAAGCCGTAAGAGACAGCTATGATAGTTACGCGTTTTCGTTTATAACGCAGGTGGACAAAGGTCGCGAGGTAATCGGCATAGGCATCAACCGATGGGCTGATGCCAATCCTTTTGAAGCTTTGCATACCGCCAAAGCCTGGAAGATCCGGCACCGTGACATTGCCGTACTGGTTAAGGTTTTCTACCAGACCCCACCACCTTTCCAAAAGCGCATGGTGTCCATATACCAGAAGTATCTCTCTTTTCTTATTCTTATTAGCCGAGGGAGCTTTAAGCATCCGGCCAGAAAGGCCATTCATATATAGCGGCAGAATGTAATCTGCCGCAATTTTGGCAGTTTTAAGCATTACTAGAACAGATTATACGATATTTAGCCGCCCCTGTAAAACAGATAGGGTTTTTGGTACAATAATATAGGTATTTCGGGATCGTCTAATGGTAGGACACTGGGTTTTGGTCCCAGCAATCCTGGTTCGAGTCCAGGTCCCGAAGCCATTTTTAGCGAAGTTGGTATTTTTCGGCTGGGTAACTCGTGAAGCTCTGTAATTCAAAGAGTCGCTCTAGGGTCTGACCGATTTGATTGATTGCGGCTGCCAATTCATTGCCAACATACCTGTAGTGCCAGGGCTCGTAGCGGTAACCGGTTTGCTCCTCTTGGCTGGGCGGATAACGCAGTATAAAACCGAATCTATAGGCATTGCCAGCCAGCCACTTACCTTCGGGTGTAGAGGCGAAACAATCGGCGATTTCACAACGGCCGTCTTTTGGAGATAAATCGGCTGCCAGACCGGTTTGGTGCTCGCTGTGCCCGGGTCGGGCGCTTTGCCTGTCGGCTTGTACTTGTCCATAGGTTTTTACCTCTCTGGCATAGATGGTGCTTTGGGAGCTATACGACCGATAGCCGCTGGCCAGGCGAAGATAAATCCCATCCTTTGCTGCCACGGAAACCAGTTCCTCCAATGACTTGGCAGCATCTGCCCTAAGCCTCATCTCACTGTTCTTGGCGCTATAGCGAAGCGATATATTGGGCGCTGTTAATCCATCTGGAATGTAACTCGAAGACAAGACGCGTCCTTTGTTAACAACCACCCATATGCTAGACGCCTCATTTATTGAATACCTCGTTTTATCGAACGATCCAGCGATCGGCTGATTTACAGATTGGTTAGTTTGCCCAGAGCCATTACCGGTGCTCCTAGATTCATTATTGTCAAGCTGCCACCAAATAGCGGCAAATTCTACGAGGCCAATCAACAGCAAGAGCCCAAATAAGATTAGCAGCCTTGTGGAAACTCGACTTCTAACGGAGTACCTGGATCGATACTTACTCATACTGCCGGCATTCACTCGGTAGTGGTCCACCGCTTAATCGGTCGTTAACGGCGGTGTAATTGTACAGGTTAAACTTATTGCCGGTCGAAAGCTGACAGTCCGGCAGCATCTCCAGCCCATATCCAAAGTATTTATTAAGGATAAATCGAAATAGGTTGACTGAGGCATTCATTGTCTGCACCTCTTCGGGCGCTAATCCTGGCATATAGTAGCTGGCCAAAATGCCGAATTTTTGGCGCATTTGTTTCTGCGGCAGTTCTATCGGGTCATAATAACGGTCAGCCGACATCGGACCACGGAATTGTTTGGGATACGGCCCCTCGTCAGCCTGCAGGACGATGATGGAACTGGGTGAATTTCGTTTGATTGAGCTAATCAGTTCTTTAAGCCGTTTGTTGATATATGTCAGCTCCGTGGTATATTTAACCGATTCATCAACACCGTTGTCATTACTCTCGTTGTCGTAAGCCGGGCTCTTGCCGTTTTCATCAAATACGTACGGCGGATGCGGCGCCAAGATATGCGCAAAGGTAAATTGGGGATTAGATTTATCTTTCCTGGCTGCGATACCTTTTAAGCTCGCCAATTGCACGTTTAGATTCTCAGAAGGGTTTCGGTCAAGGTCATACTTAAGTACCGCCGTATTGCCAATCGTAGCGCCTTTTTTCAACCAAGGCGACAAGATGCTCTTAAACATTATGTCGCGCTGAAGGTCGCTGAAATAAAAACTCCTGTTAAAAACTCTGAGGCGATAAGATTTGGTCGGGTCGTTATCGGCATTGATGCCCACGCGTGTAAAATCCCACCAGGAGCTGACTTGGTTGAAACGATAACCATACTCGGATAGGAGTTTGGCAATCGGCGGGTTATTGAGCAAAGCGCGGTAGGGCGCTGCTGACTGCCAGCGACCATCACGGCCAAACTGCTTTTCTAGTTGAGGGAAGTAATTCATAGACAGCGTGGAGGCAATCGAAGACATCGTGAATGGATAGTTGGAGTAGGCATTTTGCCTTGTAACAAATCCTTGGTTGTTTAAGAAATCGACGATTTCCGAGTTATCGTAATTGAAATTTTCTTTCAGAACCTCTGGGCTGGTGTAGCGGTCGAAGACCAAATAGTAGATATCCGGTTTGACTTGTGCTGGCTGGTTTAAGGGGGAGGTCAACGCCGGTGCGACAGGTTTATAGCTTAGTTGGCTGCGGATCTCATAAAGCCGGCCGGCAGTGCGAAATAGCTGAAGCGCAAAGATAAACACGATGGCAAAAAGCAACACCTTATGCAACTGGAGGTGCTGCAGGAATTTGACGCGGTTAAGTAATTTTGAGGCGACCCAAGCCAACAAGCCGCACAGAACTCCCAGCATCAGCGCTAACACCAAACTCCGGAAGAAGGCTGTCGATAGACCGCCAGGAATAGCGTCGTAAACGAACTTGCCCAGCCGGCTATTTTCGACAAATTGAAAGATATAAAACAAATAAGATAGCGACAGCGCGGCGGCGTGGGTAGCCAGACCTGGCCCGATTATGAAACGGTAGATATAAAAGACCGCTGTGACCATCACTGAGAAGAGAACGATCGGGATTACGATTTCTGATGGATAACTGAAGTCCGAATTATTCCACCAGCGGATTAAAATGAAGGTCGAGATAAACAGAATTTCCGGCAAACTGGTGTTGTCGGCTAAGAAACGACCGACTCGACGTGCTTTTTGTACCCAATTGATTTTAGGTGTATTGTCTTGGTCTTTGTTTTGGCTCATTAGCTTAAAAGATTGGCTTTTTTAGTATATAACGACAGCTTTATCTTAACGAGCCTGATATTTGAAGTTAGTCTTTTTTAGGACTAGAGAACAAGTTTCTAATCTTGGTAATAAGGTTTGCAAATAAACGGCGGCCAAAAAGACCAATACCAGCAACCACGCCAATAATACTCTGGGCAACAATGCTGCCTGTTCCGGGGTCTAGATAACTAAAAATAAATTGCAACTTCAAACAAGCGCTCCTTTCGGTTCATGTGTCCAACAAGGCTCATTTAAGTATACAGGATAAATTTTCTGCTGTTACAATTAGAGCTAAGCATGAGCGGGAAGTCGAAGCTGGCTATTTTAGCACTGGTGATCTTGGGACTGATTTCCATAACAACTATCTACCTGCAAAATGTCAACATTCCGCTACTAAATCCGGATGGGCCCATTGGCCAAAAAGAACGCAATCTGATTGTGCTGGCTGTTTCGCTATCGCTTATTGTGGTCATACCGGTTTACTTTATGCTCGTCTATTTTGCTTGGAACTACCGTGAAGGTAATAAAAAAGCCAAATACGACCCCCATTTCGACCATAGCCGTCTGATCGAGTCCGTCTGGTGGGGAGTACCGCTGGTGATTATCACTATATTGGCAATCGCCACCTGGAAAGGATCTCACGAGCTCGATCCTTTCCGTCCGCTCCAAGCCGATACCAAGCCGCTTCACATCCAAGTTGTAGCTCTGCAATGGAAGTGGTTGTTTATCTACCCCGATTACAACATTGCTACCGTCAATTTAGTCCAATTTCCCGAGAAAACTCCACTTGCGTTCGACGTGACCGCCGACGCGCCGATGAATTCCTTCTGGATTCCGCAACTAGGCGGCCAGATTTACGCTATGAGCGGAATGTCTACCAAGGTTCATCTGATGGCAGATAGTATTGGCAGCTACCGGGGCTCGTCGGCCAACATCAGCGGCGAAGGATTTGCCGATATGTCATTTGTAGCCAACTCGGTCACGTCGGCCGATTTCGCCAAATGGATCAAGCTTGTAGGCCAATACCGCAGCTGGTTGACACTAGATGCCTATAGACAACTGGCCAAACCAAGTAAAAATACGCCTATCGACTATTATTCATCGGTTGAGAAAGACTTGTACCACCAGATAGTCAGTAAATACACGCAGCCAAGCCGCTACGGTCTTGGAGTGTCAATATGAGTCTGCTTGGGCGACTCGATCTCGACGCTCTTTACCAAGGCCCGGTGACCGCCGCCGGGCAACTATCGTTGCTGTTAGCCGGTATAGCTATCGTAGCCATTTTAACCTACAAGAAGCGCTGGAAATGGTTATGGCGCGAGTGGTTAACCAGCGTCGATCCTAAAAAAATCGGCATTATGTACATTATTACAGCGCTGTTGATGCTGCTGCGCGGCGCTGCCGATGCCGCGATGATGCGCGCCCAACAGGCAACAGCTGCCGGTGACGGTGGCGGATTCTTAACATCCGACCAGTTTCAACAAGTCTTTACTGCCCACGGCACTATAATGATTTTCTTTGTGGCTATGGGGTTAATGTTTGGTTTGTTCAACTTAATCGTCCCGTTGCAAATCGGCGCCCGCGACGTGGCTTTTCCATTCTTAAACGCCACCAGCTTCTGGCTATTCTTTGCCGGCGCGATGTTAATTAATACCTCTTTGGTGGTCGGTGGTTTCGCTGCCACTGGCTGGTTGTCCTACCCGCCGCTGTCAGAATTGGCATACAGTCCCGGAGCAGGGGTAGATTATTGGATTTGGGGGCTACAGATAGCCGGAATCGGCAGTTTACTTTCCGGTATCAACTTTTTTGTGACCATACTTAAGATGCGCGCCCCGGGTATGAATTTGATGAAGATGCCGATGTTCTGCTGGAGCGTCCTGGGCAGCTTGGTGTTAATACTCTTCGCCTTCCCGATACTGACGGCAACCCTGACAATGCTGGCACTTGACCGCACGCTCGGTATGCACTTTTTTACAGCCGATTTCGGCGGCAACCC
>DATCIS010000017.1:0-6590 GCA_036507655.1 Saccharimonadales bacterium (SeqCode) | reverse complement strand
ACCTCCTCCACCTGGTCCCCCCATAAGAATCGGCGGCGACTGCCATCCGGCGGATGGCGATAGATGGTATTGGCACTGGGATGCCGTCCCTTACGGTAACTGGAAAGGCCCCGAAGATTTTGAGGAGAGAACCAATATTGTATGTTGATAGTAGAAGAGACGTATGATGAATAAAAATGACCCAACAACTGTGAACATATCTAAGTCTACCCTTGAGAACAGGCTCAGGTTACACAGCTGGCGCCGCCGCAAAGTCCTAATTTTGTTACTTGTGTTAGTAATTGGGGGCCTGGTGACCGGTTTGTACATCAAGGACCGCGTTAGTAAAGACAAAGTGCCAACCGACCAGAGCCTAGCCCGAAACTACTCTTTTGACGATAATAGAGGTGACAAACTTACGGCTAAGCATGTCTTGAAGGGATCAAAACCTGGGACCACCATGAAATTCAACAGACCCTGGGCGGACTTTCTATACTCCGATACTCCGCTTATCGAAGAAGATCAGAGATTCAGGAATAAAGATTTTACGGACGAGGGAAATAATATCGAACTGGGCCAACGGATCGTTACACCAGATCTGATCGTGTCCCATCAGGCGGTATTAGCCGCCAAGATTGTTCCACCGGAAGAGCAATCAAAATTCAACAATTACGACTACATTAAGGACTTGCTTACTAAGTTATCATTTAACACCAGCGAGGATCCTTCAAAACTCGGGCTGGTTTTAACTCATCCTACAAAGTTTACGAATAATAGCATTAAGAGCGGTGGCCAGATGTTTGTTATGTCGGCTACTTTGCCAAATGATATAGAAAGCGGAGTTATTAACAGCATGGTGGGTGAGCTAATTGAAGTAAAGGGCAAGAACGCAAATTACTACTTACTAATTGCCGCGATTCCCAAAAACTGGGACTCCAGCCCTAAAACCTGGCAGGCGATCAAAGATAGCATCGAAGTTGATCAATAATAAATGTTGGATTTGAGGGCGGGCGCATCTGCGCCCGCCCTCGTACTACTGATGTTACGACTTAACGTTCAGCGTGGTGTAGTCGAGCCGCATCTTGGAAAGCACAAAGCCGACCACACCCGGATCGTCGTACATCTCGCCGCCGCCGGTGCTGACAGCCACGCCACCCTTGGCAGTGTAACCAGCCGGTAGGTTGCAGACGAGGTAAAGACCACTGTTGAGCTTAGTGCCCGACAGTGGGTCCATGACCGCGTACGGAACCCAGTACCCAGCATCGAAGAGCTCTATAGCCTGGCTACGGCTGTAGACCGCCGGGTCGGTCTGGCTCTTGCTGTAACAGAGCCAGAAGTTACGGTCGAGGTTGACGAACGCGGCCTGACAGGCGCCCTTCGTGATGGTATGGGCTGTGTAGCCCGGCTCGAGGAACTCCTCGGCGTCGCCGACATCGGAGCTGAGCAGGAAGACGAGCCTGTCCAACTCATCAAAAAAGCCGAAGAAGAATGGCCCGCCGGTCTCGTCGATGATGGCGTCGGCGATATCTTGGGTGAGGTCGCGGCTGCCCTGATCGGCAGAGACCGGGACTGGAAGCGTCATGCTCTCACCGTCCAGGCAGTACTTCTGGGTTGCTGTTCCGCCTTCGCCTGAAGCAAAAGCGGCGGGCACACTTAGAGCCGTGACGACCAAGGCCGCCACGACGATTGTGATAATCTTCCTGTACAGAAGAATCACCCCCTTGTTGGAATTTTGCACTGGTCCGACGCTCCCAAAACTCCGAGAGCGTATAGACAAATTATGCCAAATAACTCCCAAAAAGTCAAGTTAACGGACTAACTTTTTGCGCGGTGGAACTTTTGATGGACTTCTTTCAAGTGAGGGTCAGTGATGTGCGTGTAGATTTGGGTGGTGGCAATGTTAGAATGGCCAAGCATAGCCTGGACCGAGCGTAAATCGGCGCCGTTCATCAGTAAATCGGTAGCGAACGAGTGTCTAAGCGTGTGCGGGCTGACGTGTTTGGTGATGCCGGCCAGTTTGGCGTAGCGGCCGACCATCCGTTGGATACTGCGAGCAGTTAATCGCTGGTAGTTACCAGATAAATCGACCTTTTTAGAGCCGCTGTAACGGATAAATAGCGGCTTGGTGTTATCTTGACGTTTGTCTAAATAGCTTCTTATCCAATCGGCCGTCTCCGGGCTGATAAATATCGGCCGGTCTTTTTGGCCCTTACCGCGTACCATAAACTCGCGGCGGGCTAGATTAATGTGGTCGCGGTCTAAATTGACTAATTCGCTAATACGCAACCCACTGGAGAACAACAGCTCAATAATCGCCCTATCGCGCAAACCGTTGACGGTCGATGTATCTGGTTGCGCCGCCAATGTCGTAAGCTCATCAGCTGTCAAAAAAGTAACTTGCGGCCTCTTGGTCCGGGCTAGCTCGATTTTATCGGCAGCCATTGTAGGCCAGCCGCGCTTAGCACAAAATCGCAAGAACGAACGCAGGGCAATCAGATGATAGTTTTGCGTTACCTTGCTCATCTCATCCGAAGTATTGGTGCCCAGGCGGTTGAGCCAAAGGCGCCACTTGCGGATCGACTCTTCGTCAATATCTTTGAGCTTGATATCGCCGGCAAAATCGGACAGCCGAGTCAGGTAATGACTGTAATTCTGGATAGTTTTAGCTGAGCGGTTCTGCTCCAGCTCCAAATATTCCAGAAATTTGGCGATGGCATCGTCATAATCCATAACCATAAGTTTAATAGTAGATGTCGTACAATATCAACCCTATTGCAATGCCTAATTATCAATATTCATTCATTGACAATTGAATCTTGAGTATTGAACATTATTTGTCTTCAGTGTTCGTATCTGTTAAAATGACCCTCAAGCATGGAGAGAACTTTGATTATTTTGAAGCCCGATGCTGTGCAACGCGGGCTGGTCGGTGAGATTATCAGCCGCTTTGAAAAAGCTGGTTTGAAGATTTTAGCCGCCAAAATGATTTGGCCGGATAGGCAATTGGCGGAAAAGCACTATCCCAGCGCCCGCCAAGAATTTATAAAGGGCATGGGGCATAAGACGCTTGAAAGCCACAAAGAACACGGCCAGAATGCCAAGACTATTTTCGGCAGCCAAGACCCGCATGCCATCGGCTTGCAGCTTCATAAATGGCTGGTTGATTTTTTGGTCTCCGGACCAGTTATGGCTATGGTCTTAGAAGGTAATAATGCTATCAAGTTAGGACGCGACATCGCCGGACACACCATCCCGGCCAAAGCCGAACCCGGTACCATAAGGGGCGATTATTCCGACGATTCAGCCATTAAAGCCAATACCGAGAAGCGCTCGATAAAAAATCTGGTCCACGCCTCCGGCGACAGAACCGAAGCCGACTTCGAAATCAACCTCTGGTTCTCGGAGTCGGAACTCCATTCATACTAAAACAGGTTAAAATAGGCAGCATGGCCCGGTAGCTCAGTGGATAGAGCGCCGCCGTCAAACCACCCCACAAAATCGCTTCGCAATTTTGCGGGGACCCCGGTAAGCCCCTGTAGTTCAATGGATAAAACAACTCCGTCCTAAGGAGAAGCTAGAGGTTCGAATCCTCTCGGGGGCACCACGAGCTTTATAAGATGAAGTAAACGCTGTAACCTATAAATATGTCTGAAGAAAAAGACGCACAAGAAGAGAAAGAACCCAAAGCCAAATACTTTAGAGAGCAGTTTGACGATGAAGAAGTTAAGCTGGTATTCAAAAAACATCCAATTGTGATGCGCAAGGGGATTGTGCTGGCGGCCGTCGGTCTGCTTGCAGGAATGATTCCGGCTCTAATCAAGCCCGAATACAGCTGGTTCTTCGGCGGCCTCGCCTTGGGTCTGGTTTTAGCACTAATCCTGCTTTTCCCCTGGTGGGTGAAGTGGTACTTTAGCGTTTACATCATGACCGATCAGCGCTTTATCCAGCAAAGCCGCAGCTTGCTGCAAATCAACTTCGTCGATATCGGCCTGGAGCAGATTCAGATGATTAATTACCAGATTGCCGGCCTGGAAGAGACAATGCTTCACTTTGGTACAATAACTATACAAACCTATGTGGGAGATTTGGTGATTAGAGACGTCCATCATCCGGAAAAAGTCCAGAAAAAAATGGTCCATATACTGCGTGAAATGGGTATCCACCCGTCACAAAGACCTTATCAGGAAGACGTGGCAAAAGCAGTCGAATCATGATAAGAAAAAGACTTAGAAAAAGGGTCAAAAAAGTCCGCGACCTGGTTCCGGACAATGCCGTAGAAAAGGCCACTACCGCTCTTAATCCATTGGCCGAAAACCAGCCGGCGCCAATTACTGATGAAAACGTGCCAAGGATAACTAACGAGACCATCGCTGAACACCGAGAAGAGGTTTTAAAGGGCGCCCGTAAGTTCATTTACCCTTTGGCTCATTCCAAACACCGAATCGTACTTATCACCAGCACGTTGGTGATAACGGCAATTATTGCCATGCTGACCTATTGCTCACTGGGCTTATATAAGTATTACCAATACAACGCTTTCCTGTACCGCGTGACCCAAGTTGTGCCATTCCCGATTGCCCGTATCGGCGGCACTTTCGTTGACTATGAAAATTATCTGTTCGAGCTGCGCCACTATGTCCATTATTACCAAACCCAGCAACAGGATCTTTTTGGCGGCGACAAACAGGTAAGAACCTACCGCGAACAGGTTCTGGAGAGTGTGATTAACAATACCTACATCAAAAAAATGGCCTCGGAAAACGATGTTGGGGTCAACGGTAAAGAGATTGACGAGCGCATAGACATTGTCCGCAGCCAAAACCGCCTGGGATCAAACGACAAAGTCTTTGCCAATGTGTTGCGTGATTACTGGGGCTGGTCAATATCGGACTTTAAACGGGCGCTCAAAAGCCAGATTTTAGCCGAAAAATTAGCCGCCAAACTGGATAATGATGCCCAATCCCGGGCCCAATCAGCTCTTTTGCAAATCAACCAAGGGACAGACTTCTCCGAGCTGGCTAAAAAGGTCTCTGAGGAACAAAATTCCAAACCTAACGGCGGTGCTTATGGTTTCGGCATCACCAAAACCAACCCCAATGTGCCACCGCAAGTGGTGGATGTGCTTTTCAAGCTCAAGCCCGGGCAGACCTCCGGTATTATAGTCGCCAGCCCGGTCCAGGCCGGCCAGCCAGTGACGCTGGAAATCATCAAAGTTCTGGAAAGCGATAACACAACCGTTACCGCCCAGCACATCTCTTTCAATTTAAAAGACGTAACAACCTATATCAAAGAGTTCAAAACCAAACAACCACCGACTATATACGTCAAATTCTAAAGCTTTATTTTCACCCCTGTTTTTGCTAAACTACATCTGTTACGGGGCTGTGGAGCAGCGGAGTGCTCGTCTCCCTGTCACGGAGAAGGTCGCGGGTTCAAATCCCGTCAGCCCCGCCAAGAAATATGAGAAACCCCTTCGCGGTTTCTCATCGCGCCGGCAATAATGGAATACATTTTGTCGGGCTGCTCTTCCGGAGAAATTATTAAATGAGGCGGGATTTGAACCCGCGGTTGAGAGCGGACGAAGCGAGCGGGCGGGTTAGCTCCGCGCGGCCAGCGCCAGCTGGGTAAGCCGGAGCGCTATCCCGTCAGCCCCGCCAAGGAAACTGAAAAGCTCACATGAGGGTGAGTTTTTTGAGTTGACAATCTGGAAACGCAGTAGCATTATGAGCTTGAAGCGCAAAATAGAAAGGAATAAAGATGAAAGAAAGACTCAAGGCCGGAGCTGAAACATTTGTCGAGGACCAAAAACTGCTTTACACGGTTATTTACATAGGTCTTCAACGGGCTATTGAGACTATTCGTCGCCCTGAGGTATCAGCTGAAGTTTATGAACTAGGACCAATTAGCGCACCACAGCGCCAAGAGACTATCGACACTGTTTATCCGGTTGCCGCCTGAATCTTAAATGGTGCGGATAGCGGGAAGGTTGCTAGCGCAACTTGCCTCGCTGCTCGCCAAAATTAAGTAAACAAAATTTTGTCTGCGCGGCTCGTTCACCGAACCCGTTTGGTGCGGGATACGAGAGTTGAACTCGTGCTTCTTGCTTGGGAAGCAAACGTACTACCGCTATACTAATCCCGCTTGGAGCCACCTCGGGGACTCGAACCCCGGACTTCCACTTTACGAAAGTGGCGCTCTGGCCAGCTGAGCTAAGGTGGCACGATCAATCCAAAAACTATACACTATTATAAGAGAATGGATGCATCCAAAAAATACCTACACGACCGGGTTATACTGCTGCTTTTGACGTTGATGGCCATTTTAGTAGTCATAGGGGTTAGTTTGGTACTTTTGCGCTTTGATCCGTCTCGTAATCCAACCACCACAGCGGCCTATCGCCCCAGTATCACCGGAACGCAGTACCAAAGCGGCAAGCCGTTAGATATTTACCTGATGGCGATCTTTATGCTGTTTACTTCGGCCACGGCGCTTATTCTTAGTATTCGCACCTATCATATCCGCCGCTTCGTATCGGTTTTTATCCTGGCCTCTACGGTTTTTTTGCTTATACTTTCAACAATTGTCGCCAACGCCCTGATCTCTCTACAATA
>DATCIS010000016.1:0-11587 GCA_036507655.1 Saccharimonadales bacterium (SeqCode) | reverse complement strand
GGAAGGCCCACCAGCCAAACCCGCCGGCCGCCGCCAGCGCTAAAATCAAAAGCAAGTTAATCAGGGCTAGCGCCAATCCGCCGGTTTGGTTTTTATCAATCATTCAAGCTTATGTTAAATGATTTAGTAAAGGTTGTGAAGTATCGGCTTTGCCTGCCCGCACCAAAACCTGGGCGGAGTTATGGAGCATCAAGTTTTTGGTGCGGGGTAAACATATAAATAGAGTGCGCCTTTTTGGCGGAGCGGCATCTTGCCCGGAATCTTAAAGGCATTGCTAACAAGTTTAATCTGGTGATTTTTGGAATGTTTATTAAGTAGCTTATCCAGCCGTTTCATATAGTGGCCGACTAGAAACACAAAGACGCCATCAGCATCCGACAAATCCGCCCGCCAGAAGTTTGACCATTTAACTTTAACCCGCTGGCCGTAACGACGTGTTCTTCCCCGAGCATAAAGCACCAAAAAGGGATTTAACTCATAGCCTACGGCCCGAAGCCCCTTTGAGGCGGCTATGGCCAATAGTCTCCCCTCGCCGCAGCCCAAATCGACGAAGACCTGGCCAGGCTTTAGATCGAGTAAATCCAGAGCTTCGCTACTCTGTTTTTTAAGTGTTGGCAAAAACGGTGCGCCGAAGGGTAAAACGAATATATAGGCCAATACCAGTAGAACGCCGATGGCCACAACCGCCCAGAAAATCCACCACATAGGTTAGAATTTTTTAGTAAGGCCGTCTCTGACTGCCTTTTGGTAAAGGATGTAGCCAGGCGGTAGCTGGATTATCATGGTGACTAAGCGGAACATGATAGTAACCGAGATACTTAAACCGGCCGGTATGCCGGTGGCCACCAACACACCGGTCATTAGGCCTTCATAAATACCGATTCCGGCTGGTAGTACAGAAATCAAGCCGGCGAAATTGGCCACGGCATAGGCTAAAATCACCGCGCCGATGTTTACCAAGTCGCCAAAAGCGATATAAACCATATATAGCGCCGCAATCTCTGTCAAGTTGGCAGTTATGGTATGCAGAAAAGGATATTTTAATGCCCGCCAATTCTTCTTATAAACCTGGTAGTTCTCATGCAGTTCGGTGAAGGCATTCTGCGCCAGCTCCATATCAACCACGTCTTTAGCCTGTGGCCGTACAATTCTGACGAGCCTGTTAATGATTCTGGTAAAAAAGCTTAGGAAGCTATTTATGCGCTGCCGACTTTCAATGACGTAAATACCCAGAAGTGTCCCCACCACTAGAAGTGTAATTAGGGAACTAGCGGTGACCAGGACCAGGTTATTGACGTGTTCTCTAAGCGCCAAAAAAAAGACGCCTAAGATCAGTAGTGGCTGGAAGCTGACAAACAATAGTATCAGTTTGCTGATCTGAGCCAAGGTAGCTTTAGCTGTGCTAATACCGAACGAGCGCGAGCGCACCGTGAAATAGGAAATACCGCTTATTCCGCCACTCGGTAATACATAATTGACAAAGCTTAACTCCAGGCTGAGCCGGTACATCTGCCGATAGCCAACTTTGTTGCCGACGATGGCGAATAAGTTGCGGTATAGCCTAGCATAAGCATCGTAGTTAAGTACTTTGAGAGGGATAATCAGCAGGAGCGCCAGCGTGTTAACCCTGCCAAGGTCGCGAATTGCTTCAGCAATCTGATGACGCAGGCTGTAGGCTAAAATACCTAGCGCGATAAATGCACCAATGGTTAAAAAAATCTTCAGTCGCGACTGCTGACGCAATTCTAGAGGATCGTCCACGCTAATATCATATTACAATTAGTAGTATATGAGTGAGTTTGAGGCTAAAAGTTTGTGTATATTGGGGCGCCAGCCTAAGCTAGGACTGGCTGAACTTGAAAGTCTGTATGGCGCTGAACATCTAAAACCCTTGGGCCAAGCGGCACTTTTAGATATCGCGGCAGACAGCATAAATTTCAAACGCCTTGGCGGCACCATCAAGACCGCCAGGGCCCTGGCCCAGATCCCCTACTCTGACTGGCAGCATCTGACGAAATACTTAAGAGACAATATCCCAAAACATTTAGCGCACCTGCCCGAAGGTAAATTCACTCTTGGCCTGAGTGTCTATGGACTAAGAGTAAGCCCAGGCCAAATTAATCATTCACTGCTCGAGATTAAAAAAGTCATTAGGCAAAGCGGCCGACCGGCGCGCGTGGTGCCAAATAAGTCCCCGGTTCTTTCCAGCGCCCAAATTTTGCATAATAAGCTGACCCACAAGGGGGCCTGGGAACTGATTTTTGTGGCTGATGGCCGTAAAACCACTCTGGCGCAGACTCTATACGTCCAAGATATAGAGGCTTACGCCGCCCGGGATCAGGCCCGGCCGGCCCGGGATCCTAGGCTCGGCATGCTGCCGCCAAAACTGGCGCAGCAAATTATTAACCTGGCGGTTCCGGCCAAAATTAAAGACCAGGGTGAGAAAGTTAGAATTTTGGATCCTTTTTGCGGCACCGGTGTGATTCTGCAGGAATCGCTATTGATGGGGTATAGCGTCTTTGGTACGGATATTGACCGGCGTATGGCGCAGTATGCGAAAACAAATATGCAGTGGCTACTGCGGCAATATCCGGAAATATCTGGCCAGGTTTCCATAGAAGTAGCCGATGCGACCAACTATCAATGGCCCCGGTTCACAGCAACCGCTAGTGAAACTTACTTAGGACCTCCATTGGCTCGGATGCCAGATGATTTCACCCTTAAAAGAATAGTTTCAGAAACCAATGCCGTCATCGAAAAATTCTTAAAAAACTTAAGCCCGCAACTAAGCACTGGTCATAGAATTTGCCTGGCTGTTCCGGCCTGGCGAAAAGCCGGCGGCCAATTCATCCATTTACCGGTTATTGCTAAATTAACAGATATGGGATACAATATTGTAAAGTTTAAGCACGCAGGCAGCGAGGATTTGGTTTACTATCGCGAAGGCCAAATCGTCGCCCGGAAACTATTAGTTATGGAGAAGAAATAATGAGTAAGACTAAGGCCGGCGGTACCGCCAAAAACATTCACGACAGCCCCGGCCAACGGCTCGGGCTTAAAGTCGTTGGCGGAGAGAAGGTCAAAACCGGCGATGTGCTGGTGCGGCAGATAGGGCTTAGTAAGCGGGCCGGCCACGGTACGTTTTTAGCCCGCGATTTTACGATTCATGCTGCCAAAGATGGTGTAGTTAAATTCAATTCTCGAAAAGTTAAACGCTTTAGCGGCAGAAGCGTGCCCCGCACCGAAGTTACCGTCGAGTAAAACAGTTCTGCCGCACTAAAGTGCTCTTGGCGTATTACTGCGTCAGGGCTTCCGCTACTCCTTCAACGTATCTTGAAATACGCTTCTGTCCGTTGCTCA
This sequence comes from Saccharimonadales bacterium (SeqCode), assembly GCA_036507655.1. GTDB lineage: Bacteria > Patescibacteriota > Saccharimonadia > Saccharimonadales > UBA10212 > 2-01-FULL-49-22. Next base: position 8,227 of record DATCIS010000016.1, on the reverse strand, counting down.
GTCCTTCCTTGTACTAAGCCAAGCAGAACCGTTTTATTTTTTTACAAGCGCTGCTTGGATAAAACCGCTGTACAGCGGGTGCGGCCGGTTGGGTCGTGAGCGGAATTCAGGATGTGCCTGTGTGCCGATGAAGAACGGATGATTCGGCGACTCAATCATTTCAACCAACGTTCCGTCGGGGCTGGTACCGGATATTGTCAACCCCCATTTTTCAAACTGGTCGCGGTAGGAGTTATTGACCTCATAACGGTGCCGGTGGCGCTCGAGGATACTTTCCTGGCCGTATAATTTTCTGGCCAAAGTCCCACGGGCTAAAACAGCTTCGTAATCGCCAAGCCGCATGGTACCGCCGGTATTTTCTTTGCCTACCTGCTCTGCCATAGTACTTATGACTGGGTGAGGAGTTTTGGCGTCAAACTCGGTAGAATTGGCCTTACTCAATCCGGCGCGTCTGGCCATGGCTATAACCGACATCTGCATACCTAAGCAAATGCCAAGATAAGGTATTTTATGCGCGTAAGCAGCACCGGCGGCAAAAATCTTGCCTTCACCGCCGCGGGAGCCGAATCCTGGCAGGCCAACTAGGCCGTCAAAATCACTAAGTTTTTCTCGAGCTTCGGCATCTTTTTCCAGGGCCTGGGCATCGATCCAGACGATTTCAACCCTAACATCATTAGCCCAGCCGGCGGCTATTAGAGCCTCAGATAGCGACATGTAGGTGTCTAGATGATCAAAATATTTGGCGATGACGCCGATACGAAGTGTTCTGCGGTATTTAGTCAGTGCGCTTTTGACTACTGTCTGCCAAGCTTTGATGTCAGGCCGGTCCGTTCTTAGGCCTAAATTGCGGGTTATAACGTTGGCGATTTTGGCTTCTTCGAGTGTCAGTGGCACCTGGTAGATGGTTGGCGCATTTGGCAGAAGCACTATAGCATCTGGGCTGACGCCGGAAAATAAACTCAGCTTAGACAAGACCGATTTCGGCGGCTTGACTTCGCTGCGGGCTACCAAGACATCCGGCACAATACCCAGTCCCCTGAGTTCACGCACCGAATTTTGGGCTGGCTTGGTCTTAAACTCGCCGCTGGCGCCTAGATAAGGCATATAGGCCACATGGACGAATAGGCAGTTATCGGGACCGAGCTTCAGCCCCATCTCGCGGATGGCTTCAATAAAGGCTAGTGATTCGTAGTCGCCGACTGTGCCGCCGATTTCGACGATATGGACGTCAAATCCTCTGCCTGTAGCTGCTATGGCTTCTTGGATGCTATTAGTTACATGGGGGATAATTTGGACGGTTTTACCGAGGTATTTACCGGCGCGCTCATCAGTAATCACCTTTCCTAGGATCCGGCCGGACATCAGACTACTGGCCGATGTCAGTTCCATGTCTAAGAAGCGCTCATAGTGCCCGAGGTCAAGGTCGGCTTCAGCGCCATCGGCGGTTACAAAAACTTCGCCGTGTTCCGCCGGATTGAGTGTACCGGCATCAACATTTAGGTAGGGGTCACACTTTTGGATATTGACCGATAGGCCGCGGGCTTTAAGGATTGTGCCGATGGAAGCAGCAGTGATACCTTTACCGACACCAGATAATACGCCGCCGGTCACAAATATAAACTTAGTCTGCGCCTTTTTCCTAGGCACCATGCACTCCCTTTAACTCCTTAGATTCTAACACAAAGGCGAGGTTCGCCCTAAATTTTACTTCTTAAAATCTCGTAGGCTTTGTCCTTTTGAGGATCGCGCTCGGCTGGTTGATCGGCGCCGCTGATTTCAACTTTCACATCCGGCTCAATCCCATGTTTATCGATGTTCTTGCCGGCGGGGGTATACCAACGGGCAACTGTCACCTTAAGCTCAGAGCCATCAGGCAAGTTGACTACCTGTTGCACACTACCTTTACCAAAACTTTTGGTGCCTACAAGTGTCGCCAGGTTGTTATCGCGTAATGCTCCGGCCACGATCTCGGCGGCGCTGGCTGAGCCGGCATCTATTAAGGCCACGGTGGGTTGGCCCCTAAACTCTCCGGAACCATTTGAGTGCTTGGTAGAAAGAATCGTTGCGCCGCGACGTTCCGAGACAACCGTCTTGCCTTTATCCAACCACATGCTGGCAATCTCTACCGAGCCGTCAAGATAGCCCCCCGGGTTACTTCTAAGATCCAGCACTATCCCTTTAACTCCTTTGGCTTTAAAATCTTTAGCAGCTTTCTTGGCTAGCCCAACAGTATCATCGGTAAACTGGCTGATTTTTAGATAGGCGATGTTACCGTCAATTTGGTACTCGACGCTTGATAGCTTAACCTGTACACGTGTGATGGTTACATCAAACGGCCGCTCATTACCACGGACAATTGTTAAGGTTACCTTGGTATCAGCCGGTCCGCGGATTTTGCGAACAACTGCTTCAACTCGCAGGCCGCTAGTAGTCTCGCCATCCACTGCAGCAATTATGTCATTGGGCTTCAGACCGGCTTTTTCGGCTGGATAGCCGCTTAAAGGCGAAACAACCACGATGTTGTTGTCATCATCGGTACCAAGCTCAGCACCAATGCCAGTGAAACTCCCAGACAGTATCTCATTGAACTCTTTGGCTTCTTTGGGGTTGAAATATTCGGTATATGGATCGCCGGTCGCGCCGACCAGGCCTGACTTAATGCCGTCGAGTAGTTGGGTTTTATCAAGGCTGCCATCAAAATCGTTCTTAAGGACCTGGTATAACTGGTCGACGGAAGAGTATTCAAACGCCGAGCCAGCCAGTGGCTGGCGGTTTTGACTCAAACCGCTGATACGAATGTCGCCCCGGCCAACAGCCAGGCCGGCAGTGAATATGACAGTCGAAAAAAACAGCACCCCTAGCGATTTAAGTAGGCGTTTGCCTTTTCCAGGCCGTGGTTTCAACGACTGCTCCTCCTGTCCCTCCACTTTTTATCTCCAATTAAAATACTAATGTTTGTTCAATTATACCTCACTAGTTCTCCGGAAGAGCAGCTAGAAGTAGACGAAGGTTAGGCCGGATGGGTTGATGACATTGATGTCGTACTTGCCTGTACCGGCACGGTTGTAATCGCTAACCGTTATAGAGCCGTCACCATTCACTGCTTCGACATACATAACGTGTCCGTAGTAGCCATAGTTACTTACGGCCGCAGCACCTTTCCTTGGCGAGCTGCTGACGCTGAAACCATAAGATGGCGCCCGGTCGTCCCATTGTCTGGCATTGCCAAGTCCAGATGGCACATAGCCGCCGGCTGTCTTAACACGCCAGGCCACCCAGTCAGTGCAGTTGCGATAACCGTAGCCACTATTTTGCCAGTTGTAAACTGATCCGCCGACTGCCCAGTCGTAGTTCGGGCAATATCCTTCAACAGCCCCGGTCCACTTGCAAGGCGCGTAGCCCCAGGGGTAACCACCACCACCCAACTGGCCGCCGCTGCCACCGAAACGTCGAATGTTTTCCAGCGCCTGCTGGCGGTACAATTCGGCAATTTGATTCTTGTTACTGTTAATCTTGGTGTTATAATCACGCTTTTGACTGACCGTGTATGAAAGCAACCGCGCCTGTTCGGCTCTTGTGACATTAAGTTCGTTTTGCTGACTTTGTTGCTCCTGAATTCTAGTTTGAAGTTCGCGGTGCTTTTGTTCTAAGTCCAGCTTAAGCTGGGTAATCTCATCTACCAAAGTCTTGATTTTGTTCTGAACGGCGTTTCTGGCAACTTGCTTGTTAACAAAATCGCTTATGTCACGGCTGGCGGCCAAAATTTCCAGTGTTGATATCTGACCCTCCAGATACATAGCCTTGATGCTTTGGCCAAGAACATCCCTCTGATGCTCCAACTCAGCCTCTTTGGCCTTGATTTCCCGTTCTAGCTGGGCAGCGGCCTGCTGGTTAGCTGTGATGGCTTGCTGCAGGGCGTTAATCTGGGCTTCAAGTTGGTTGATAGCATCCTGGTAACTGGCAGCTTCAGCTGTCAACTCATTGACCCGGCTTTGATAACTCGAATTTTGATTCTGTAGCTCACTAATCTGCTCGTCAAACTGATCAGCCCCGGCTATACCGCTGTAAATGCCAGCACCGGCCAAACCAAACACTAATACAAGAACTGTTACCAGCGACTTAAAACGAATAGTCGTATTTCTATTTGGCTTCGGCATCGGATTGTAGAATTTTTGTTTGTGCTTTAGCACAATAATAATATCACACTCCCTACCCGTATGCAATAGATACGAGCTTTTATTAATTAGTGAATTAACGCTTTATCTAAAATATTTGTTAGCGATGTAGTTTCAGATACCGCCTGGTAGCAAAGGCGGACGAGGCGGCTCCAATCAGTATACCAACCGTAATTTGGGTAGTCAAAATCAACCACAAGTTGTTCTTAAAGAATCGGCTGGAGTAGTTAATATCAAGCAAGCCTAAGCTGCTGGCTTCAAGCGTTGAGCTGGCTATGGCAAACAGCGATGATACTACTATTAGCGAAATTGTCGCCGCTACAGCCCCGTAGAGCATGGTCTCAACCACGAACGGCCCCCTAATATAACCTGGCGTGGCCCCCAGCAGACGCATAATCACCAGTTCGTCGCGGCGGTTAAATATGGCCATTCTGATGGTGTTAAAAATAATCAGCATAGAGATAACAATAAAGACAATTATGCCAACGATGCCGGCTTGCTGGAAAAAGCGGGTGGCGCTGGTAATCTTATCTATCGCCGCTTTCCGGTCACCGGAATAGCTTGTCGGGTCCGACTGCAGCTCCTTGGTTGCTGCTTTATCCAAAAAAATCTTAATGCTGTTGAGTTTATTGGGGTTAACCGGTTTTATTACTACCGTTGCCGGCAAAGGATTGTCGGTCTCGGAAATAGCCGCTAAAAGATCCTGGTTTTCGGCATTTTGCTGACGGTAGGTTTTTAGGGCCTGCTCTTTACTGATGAATTCCACGTCTTTGACATTGTCTATTTCCCGAAGCTGCCCAATAAAGTCGTTGCGCTGTTGTTCGGTCACTTCATCTTTCAGATAAACCGAGACATCGATGTGGCTGGTGATATCGTCAATCGTGTGATCAAAAGTAGCATTAGCAACGATTGCGAACAGTAGAATCGTCAGCGTGATAGCCATCATGGCAATCGCCGCAATGGCAATCCAGATATTGCGGCCAAAAGAAATGACGCCGTTTTTGATAATGCGCTCAAGCGTTATGAACCGATGTTCGTTGTTCTTCATTAATTAGCCTCTGTATTGACCGGCAGCCCGGTCTGATACTATTTTGCCGTCGTTAATGGTTACCACCCTACGGCGCAGTTTATTAACGATTTCCTGATTGTGGGTTGTTAGTAGCACGGTGGTGCCAAAACGGTTGATTTTTTCCAGCACAGTAATCACATCCCAGGCGTGTTTAGGGTCGAGGTTGCCGGTTGGCTCATCGGCAATCAGAATTTTCGGCTGGCGCACGATGGCCCGGGCGATGGCTACGCGCTGGCGCTCACCGCCGGACAGCTCCAGCGGGTAGTTTTTATCCTTGCCCTTTAGGCCAACTACATCCAGGACTTTAGGTACCGTGTGTTTAATTTCGTTGGTTGGTATACCGGCGATTTCCAGCGCAAAAGCTACGTTCTCGCCAACCGTTTTATTAAGCAATAGTTTGAAGTCCTGGAATACCACACCAATTTTGCGGCGAAGCAGCGGAATGTCTTTATCATGCAGCCGGTCATAATCGATGCCGCCGACGATTATTTTGCCGCTGGTCGGTTTTTCTTCCCGTGTTAAAAGCTTAAACAGCGTCGACTTACCAGCACCGCTCGGCCCAACTATCAATACGAATTCTTTAGGCTCAACATGCAACGAGATTCTATCCAATGCCGGCCCTCGCCGGCTGTACGTCTTAGTGACGCGATCCAGTAAAATCATTATCTACTAGTATAACAAAAGCACTTTACTTATCGAGCCAGGCGTTGATGAGTGGGTCCAGCTCGCCATCGAGCACTGCTTGAGGGTCTGGAGTTTCGTAGCCGGTGCGCAGGTCTTTGACTTGTTTGTAGGGATGGAGCACGTAGCTACGAATTTGATTACCCCACTCTGCCGATTGGTTTGGGCCTTTAATTTCGGCTAAATCCTTGACGTGTTGTTCCAGCTGCAGCTGCACAAGCCGCGAGCGCAGTATACTCAAAGCGGTTTCCCGGTTTTGTAACTGTGAGCGCTCAGTTTGTATGGCAACCGATATGCCGGTAGGGACATGAGTGATACGCACCGCCGAATCAGTAGTATTAACCGATTGCCCACCGTGTCCGCTGGCACGATAAACATCAATCTTGAGTTCCTTTTCATCGATTTGTGCCTCTTCCGGGCGTTCTATCGCCGGCATAATCTCAACTTTGGCAAAGCTGGTTTGGCGCAGGTGGTCAGCATTGAATGGGCTTAAACGTACTAATCGGTGCACGCCGTGCTCACCAGCTAGTTTGCCAAATAAAAAATCGCCGCCTGCGATTCTTAGAGTGACGCTTTTAATCCCAGCTTCCTCGCCGGCTGATTGATCGACTGTTTTAACCTGCAGATTATTTTTCTCGGCCCAGCGGCTGTACATCCGAAGCAGCATCTGCGCCCAATCCTGCGCATCGGTGCCGCCGGCGCCGGCGTGAACACTTAAAATTACATCGTGGTCATCGTATGGACCTTGAAACATCAGCTGCTGTTTTAGCTGCTCAAGCTTTGACTCGGATTGTCCGAGTTGAGTCGACAGCTCAGCGACCATTGAATCATCGCCCACGGCAAGTAAATCGGCCAGCTCATCGGCAGATTTACTAAGTTCCTGCCAGGGTTGGACTCGACGGGCCAAATCAGCTTGGCGTTTGCTAATGGCTTGTGCCCGCTGATTATCTTGCCAGAAATCGGCTTTTTGGATGGTTTGTTGCAACTGTGCCAACTCAGTATCTAGCTCATCGAGCTTCAGCCGCTCGGTGGCCTGAGTAATTTGCTTGCGCAAATTTTCCAGCCTTTTTCGCAATTCGTCCATATTAATAGGATATAGGATTTAATGCGTAGGATATAGGGGTCAGGCACGCCAGAGTGGCTGGAGTTGGTCTTGCAGGCGCAGGGCGATTGATGAATCTACGCCGCCCAATACGCCAATACCTCCAATATCATCAGCGAATATGCGGTTCATCACAGCCGAAACGTCTTTGCGGTTGACGGCTTTGATGCGGTCAGGAATGGACTTCATGTCTTCGATGTAACCATCAAAGAAATATCTTTCGTAGGCGCCGGCGACACTGCCGACAGTCTGCATTGAGCGTTGGAATGAGCCAAGTGCGTACTGCTTGGCGGCCTCAAGATCGGGGTCGTCAATGATACCTTTTTGGACCTTCTTAATCTCGCGCAGGACGATGTCGCACAGGGCCGGTGCGTTTTCGGGCAGGACTTGCGTGCTCAGCGACCACTCGGCGTACTGACTGTTTTGATGATGACCCGAATGCACAGCATAGACCAGGCCTTTCTCGCGGGCTTGGCCGAAGATTTTGGAATAGAGTGTCTCAGTCAGCATGATACGGGCTATGCCCAGAGCGTCATCCTCGGGAATTGACAATTTATCATTAACCACGCTGCTCAGTCCCAGATAGATGTTTGGCACGGATTTGTTGCTGACGAATACCGGCTTAGCCGGTTTTTTGGCCTTTTCTATCGGTAGCTTATGGCGGCTGATACCAACTGGCAACTCCAGTGATTCAATAACTTCTTTGAGCGGCCTGCGCCTTCCTCGCAAATCCCCTGCCACGATGAACCGCAGATTCTTAATGAAATGGGTCTTTTTGTAGTGCTCGATGACATCTTCGCGTGCGATATTATCAATCAGCTTAGAGCGTTCTTCATCGGTTGGGATTTTGAGGCCGAAAGCTTTGGTCATCTCGCCGGCCAGTGACCAGAAATGCTGGTTGCTACGGCTGACCATTTCATCACGGATATTGCCAATCTCGGCGGCGAACTCGGCTTCCAAAAAAAGCGGTTTGGATAGGGCCATCATTTGCAAACGCATAACCCTCTCCCACTCAAAATCGGCTACCTCGCCGACGTAGTTGATGTTGTAATAACTGGTGTAGGCGTTGGTATAGGCGCCGTTTTTGTGGATTTCGGCCTGAAAGGCTTGGGTATCCGGATAGTCTTCGTTAGCCCCCAGGATGACATGCTCCATAACATGTGGCGTTTCCCATTTCTTTCGAGCCGGCGCCAGATAGTC
>DATCIS010000015.1:0-27442 GCA_036507655.1 Saccharimonadales bacterium (SeqCode) | reverse complement strand
AGGAGGAGGAGGTGGGGGTGGGGGAGGAGGTGGGGGTGGGGGAGGACCACCGTAGGGATCTAGGTTGGTGCTCATCGAGGAGTAGCCATTGCCATCGCACAGAACCGAAACCGTGCCACCGGTTTTTGATGCATTGGTAACAGTGTATGAAACGTAAATATTGTCACCCCCAGGCGGACCTCCACCTGGCCAGCCGCCACCAGTAGTACCTCCCGGGTAGCTTACGCTGATGCCGTCATAACAGTGATCCAGGTAGATGTTGAAGTAAGCGTAGCTGCCATCGCCGGCCCAGCCGGCCACAACACTACGGACGCAGGCGTTAGGGGGGAAGCTGCCTGCCGCACCCCACTGGGCACCTGGACAGCTGCCTGCGCCCGGCGGTGGTGGTGGGGGTGGGGGTAGATTGGTGACAGTGACTGAGGCTGAGTCTGAGACTGGGGGACCACCATTTGTACATGTCAAAGTAAAGTTATAAGTACGGACAGTGCCAAGAGCGCCAGTGCTTTTACTACCACCGCTAGGGGGTATTATATCGCCGGTCCAGCTGGGCAGACCGCCGTCGTTACTGGCTGTACAAGAAGTAGGACTATTAGTGACGCTCCAGGTTAGCGTACTGGCAGCACCGACCAAAACGGCTACCGGGTTAGCGGTCAAAGTAACCACCGGAGGCGCGAGATTAACCGTAACGGTTGCAGTGTCAGTGCCTGAATCATTAGCAACGTTATAGCAAGTCAGCGTATAGGTATAGGTACTGATTGTATTAAGAGCGCCGGTACTTTCGTTGCCGGCGGGAACTGTTTTAGAGCCGCTCCAGTTACCGCTCGCTTCACATCGGTCGATAGCAATACCGTTACCATCAACTGTCCAGTCAAGAATGCTGCTTTCGCCTAGCGTTACTGCTGGCGGAGAAGCCGTTAAATCAACCACTACGGGTGGGCGTGTTTCATTAAAGAAACCACAAATCGGAGAGTTGGCAGCGCTGTTTTGATCGACAAGCACATAGTCTGATAGCGTGGGGTCAGAAGGCACAATTAGGCGTTTACAGATGGTGCTGGCTGAGCGGATAGCATCTTCTGGGATGGAATCGTTGCCAGAATTGACTTGGTTGGCACCGCCAGTCGCCACCCGGGCTTGAATGCGCCTGACTGCCTCATTAGATTTGCCGGTGACGTCTATAACACTCTGAGCATCCCTGAAACTAATAAATCCGTCGCTAACATTTGTGGCTTTGATACCCACATCGGCCGCTAGATAAAGAGGCGTAATTCGCGCTTCATAATAGTCTGCTGAATCCAAGCCTGTGATTATGACGTTGCATTGGTAGTTGCTGGTAAACGGCGCGTTCGGCTCTGCACCGCACTTCCCGCCCTCTATAGTACCGCTCGGCGAAGAATAGGCCATTGTGCCATCGCCACCGCTATTCGGGTACAAATAATAAGTACGTGTTTGGCTTGGAACGGGTATGGTGGTACCAGAAATCGGATACAAGGTAACCCGCAGAACTGGTGGATAGTTTTGATTGCCCCAAACATTTTCATTCTCAAAGCTAGTACCAGAGCTAACAGGAGTTCTGCTGGCCCCGCCCAAGTTTGCGGACGCCTGCCACGAAAACATCACATCGCCTAATTCAGAGCCATCACTGCTCGCCAGCTTAACAACTTGTGAATTATACGGCGGCAGGTTCTGGAAGGCTAAATCACCCGGAGTGGGGTTAATAAGCAAACAGGTATATTTGGTTAACTGGTCGGCTGTTAAGTTAACTTTGTCTTTAAAGAAATCGTAAAATGGGGTGCCGGTGGTCGTCAGCGCGCTACAATCATTTATACTAGCTGCCGGGTTTTGCTTAACGTAAGCTATGGCGTCGTTTAGGCCGGATTGGGCAGCGTATTCCGCGGCTGCGCCGAGCTGATTGCTGGTAACGTCCCGCAATGCCCGGTCCATCAACCTAGCGAAGCCCAAGCTTACCAAGCTGATTAAAATCACAATAATAAAAACTACTATAAAGGAGGCTATGCCCTTTTCTTTCTTGGCTGGCCAACCGGCTATTTGTTTCATCACGGTAGAAATCCTCTTCTGACTGTAGTTCTCACATCAGTTGCAAAACAATAGCGGGAATTGGCAGCTCCGGGCTTGCATTTTGCCGCTTCCCCGCCCGGATCATCCAAAACGTCGTCATCACCATAAGCGATATGCACACTTAGAGTATATAACGTATTTGAAACTGACTGAATAGTTAAATTTGAAAGGCGCATTTTATCCCCAATCAATTCCGTGACATTAGCCGGATCTATTTGGCCATTGAGAGGATCGCTGCTACTGAACGGCGGTGGACAATTTAGGCTTGTGCTTACTTGATCTTTTAGCAATCCGAACCTATACCAACCAGATACAGGGAAGGTTTTTATCTCATTGGCTGCGGCCTCTCTGTCAACCTGTTTACCGAGGATAAAGCTATAGCGGTTAGAGCCGGCGCAAAAATAGAATCGATCTTGTGCTGGCGAAGTTAGTGGGTCATTTAAGATAGTAATTGAGGCGGTATCTGAATCGAATGACACATCGCTTTTTAGGCTACCAATTACCTGTTTAGCGGTGTTAGTCGTACTAGTTATATTCACTCCTTTGTAAAACAGTTGGCCAATTTGCAAAAAGCCGGTCAGGCTCAGGATGAGAATCATCGAAAATACGGTTGTGGCTATCATAAGTTCCACAATAGTAAAACCGGTCCGGCTGTTTTGCGTGTTGGTTAGTCTAGTTTTTCTCATCATCAATCTATCTCTGAGCTTTGTAATAGACCGTTAGCTGGTTTTGCTTGCCGCTACCACCGGCAATCCATGTAGCTTGAACAGTAAATACTTCTACCGGAGCGCAACCACCGGACCCGTCGCAGTAAGAAATCGAGATATCATATATGCTGGCATTGTCAGGACCATAACTGACACAGTAATCGTTGGTGGCTGGCACATCGGTGCCGTCGTTATCTTTAAAGCAGAATTTTTCTCCGTTGGGGTATTTGGCGATAAGATTGTTAATGGTAGACTTCAAGCCCTTATCTTTCAAAAATTCAATTTGCCCTTGGGCCAAAGATAAAGCCTCGACACGGTCGTGAGTATGCAAAGCCGTCTGGAACGAGCGGTTAGACAGGCCATAAGCCGCGCCCAGCGCCAAACCCAAGATGCTAATAGCGGCCATAACCTCAATAATAGTATCTCCGGCTGGTTTGAATTTTAAGTTTTTATAAGTCATGGGCAGATTGTGTATTTAACTTCTGTAGTTACTCCAGCCGAAGATGAGTTAACAATCAGCTGGGCTGTTTCGTTACTGGTACCACTTTGGAAGCAAATCGTCCAGACTTTGGAGGGGACAGATGGAAGAATCCCCCTGATGGAGTTTTTAACATTCCCTTTTGATCCTGGATTAATTCCGGGATAGCCTTTAGTTATTACAGACTGGCTACCCTGGGCAATGCTGCCTGCTGGCTGAAGGCTGTTATAAAATCCCATTAAATAGGTGTCGCTCGAAGGCTGGACGTCCTCGCTAGCTTTAACTACTTTAGCCCTGAAAGGTATGCTATACGTCTCTGTTAAATCAACTGCCGAGGGTGGGCCGGTAATTGATTCCGGATTGGCCTCATCAAAACTGGTGATTACCTCTGTACCGTCGGCTCTGCGACCTAAAACGGTATAAATATTAAAAACGTCTGGTGTATTGGAATCATCATTTGCATCAATAAAAATCGCTTTGCCTAGGAATATACATTCGGTGTTTGTGCCGGTGGCCGCATCTGAATCCAGTAGCCGAGGTCTTGGCTTTAATGAAGGGTCACCCAGGTCAATCTGTACAGTGCAACTATAAGCCGAAGCTTCGGGGAAAGTACTCACACCTACGTCATTAACGATTGATTGGACTTGCGATTCTATATCACGCATGGCCTGTGAAAATTGGGTTTTTCCTTGTTTGCCGGCAAAAAGTAGAACGGCAGAAAAGAAGATTATCATTCCTACCGCCAGCACTACCAATACTTCTACGATGGTGAAACCACCCCTGGTACGCTGCATACGCAGAGTATAGCATAAGCGCTACAGGAGCTAAAGCTCAAAAAAGGGGTTTTAGCGGTGTAGCGTTGTAGTTATCTATAACCCTGTAACCCTCTCACCCTATAACCCTACGTGGCTACTCTAGTAGCTGTTTGTACCAGTTGATTGGTATTTGGCCAAAAAGTAACACTAATGCCGTGGCTGTGATTAAAAACGGCCCGAAGGGCAGTTTGCTATTAAGGCGTTTGCGCCCGGTGGCTAGAGCCGGTAATGCAATTAGAGTGCCGAGTACTGAGGCGACAAATATCATCAAGATACTCAAGAGTGGGTCGGCCAGCACCGTACCGGTAATCAACCCCAAGCGTACATCGCCGTAACCAATCCATTTGCCGGATGAAGCCATAAAAATCAGCCAGAAAAGGCCGCTGGCCAGCAAAACACTCAAGCTCCAATCAATCAAGGCTTTTTTTATATCAGTCTCAAAGCTGATTAGATAAACCGACCGGCCGCCTATGGCTACCACCAGAGTCGGATAGATGATTTTGTTGGGCAGCATCATCCACTTGAGGTCGTAAATCAAAAGCGCCAAAAGGCCAACGGAAGTTAATAGCCATGTGAGCAGAAGTACCCAGTCGGCTGCTCCGTAAACGCCATCAGGCCAATAGGCATAAGAAACTACAAAAATAGCGGCAGCTGCCAGCTCGATGGCCGGATATTGCCACGAGATGTGGCGACGGCAATAACGGCACCTACCCCGCAACAGTAACCAACTGAAAAGAGGGATTAGGTCGTACCAAGCCAGCACGTGGTGACAGTTCGGGCATTGGCTACGGCCGGAAAAGATAGAGAGGTTTGGGTGCCCGCTTTTTAGTGATTTTTGTCTTACGCGCCAAACAACCGCGCTGATAAAGCTGCCTGCGCAAAGCCCCAAAACAGCCAGAATAACCCAAATCATTAGCATTTAGGATACAGGAAATAGGACTTTGGGTATAGCTTAGCAGAGAATTACTTGACTAGTCAAGTAATTCTCTGCCGCCGTGGTTTTTTAAAACGAGCGGGCTAAAGCCCGCTCGTTGTTAAACTCCTGACACTTTTAGCCCTGAATACACCTGTTTTGCGCGGCGCCGCTAGTCTCGACTTGGTAAGAGATAGCAAATGCTCGAGGTTGCGCGGTTAAAGTATTTGTAGCGCTGTTACATGTAAAGCCCAGGTTAACGTTCATGGTGCCTGTAGTACCGAAGGTAGCTAGGGCGACAAAGTTCCCATCTACTGGTGTAGCCATTATTGCCCAGTTTTCAGTGGTTATGTCTAGATCTCCCGGAGGACTACCAGGTAAAACTCCAGTTGGTAATACACCGCCATGGTTAGCAAGATAGTCATTTACTAATCCAGCTAGGTGTGCGGCGTCGTTTATCCTAGAATTGTTGCGCGAATTTCTTTGCAGAGCCGGTACGGCCAAGAAGACAATTGCCAGAATCAATCCGGCTATGGCCAGAACGATTAGGACTTCGATTATGGTGAAGCCCTTAGTTAATTTTTTAGTATACGTTCGCATGGTTTGTATGCCCCCCCTCGGGTGTTATTTACTACGCTTATGCTTACAATATTATTACACTCTTTCAAAAAAGCAATAGCAATTTACCTGATAAGATTTTTACCAGCTAGGCTGTAAATCGGCAAAAGAATAGCAGCCACGATAATCAGCGCTACTATACCAATACATACCATCAGAACCGGCTCGATGGTGGTAGATATGGTTTTTATCTGATTATCGACTTCTTTCTCATAATAATCGGCGACTTTGCTAAGCATGTCTTGCAAGCTGCCCGATTGTTCGCCGATATGAATCATGTTGGGTACCAAATTTAAGAAATTAGGGTCGCCTTGGAGTGCTTCGGATAAGGCTCTACCGCCTTTTACTTTCTCAGCCACAGCCACAATTGATGACTCTACATGTACATTGTTAATCGCGCTGGAGGTTGTGCTGAGCATCTTGAGCATCGGCACACCGCTGCCTACCAGCGTCGAAGCAGTACGAGCAAATCGGGCCATATAGAGTTTCATAAATAGCGGGCCGATTAGCCAGACCTTCATCTTTAAGCTATCGATAACTTCTTTGCCGGGACCAGTACGCGCCCACCTGGTAGTCAGAAAAGTTAACACGCCTAAGATAACTAGGATCAGCCACCAGAATTGGCTAATAGCCCGAGAAACCGCCAGTAATATTCGAGTGAAAATCGGTAATGTAGCCCCTGGCAGGTTTTCGTAAAGGGACTGGACCTGTGGCAGTACTGTGACCAGCATGAAAATTACCACCGCTATCATTACCAAGATGACAATCAGCGGATATACCATCGCCATTCTTACTTTTGAGATGATTTCGGCGTCTTTCTCCTGGCGATCGGCTAAACGTTCCAGTGATTTATCAAGCGTGCCTGAGGTTTCTCCGGCAGCAATCAAGCTTATATAAACAGTGTCGAAGGCTTTAGGATGGCGAGCCATGGCAGCTGACAAAGTAGAACCGGCTTCGACGTCAGTAACAATCTTGGCTATTACCGCTTGCAAAGGTTTATTAGAAGTCTGTGACCGAACCTGCTCAAGGCTCTGTACCAATGGTAATCCGGCGTTTATTAAAGTTGAGAGCTGACGTGAGAAAATAACTTTTTGCTTCGAGGAGATACGGTTGAGTAGAGCTGAGCCGCCCTTTTTCTCTCCTTTGAGCGTGATATCTAGCGGCGTTAATCCACGCTCCATCAATATTTTGGCGGCGGTCCGTTCGTTTTCGGCCTCGATTTCAGCGTTCACGCGGTTGCCGCTGCCTGATTCGCGTGCGGTATAAACGTATGTCAGCATTATCTAGCCTCTCATCAGACGGTCGAGTTCTTCCAGATCGACGGCAAAATTGCGTGCTTCATCATAGCTGATAGTGCCGCCATGTATTAGATTAACCAGCTCACGGTCCATGCTTTGCATGCCATATTCGGCGCCGGTCTGAATGACGGCTTCCAATTGATACGACTTGCCTTCACGGATTATGTTGCGCACTGCCGGCGTAGCTACCAAGATTTCGGCGGCGGCCACCCGGCCACTGCCGAGCGCTGGAATCAGGCGCTGTGAACAGATAGCCATCAATATATTACCCAATTGAGCGCGTACCTGTGGCTGCTGGTGGGGACTAAACACATCGACCATACGGTCAATGGTCTGGCTAGCCGAGTTGGTGTGCAAGGTGGCAAAAACCAAGTGCCCGGTCTCGGCAATAGTAATAGCCGCGGCAATAGTTTCTAGGTCGCGCATTTCACCGATGAGCACGACATCCGGGTCCTCGCGCAGGGCTGAACGAAGGGCGGCTGAAAAGCTATAAGTATCATAGTGGACCTCGCGTTGGGCGATTAGGGACTTTTTGGACGCGTGGGTGTATTCGATGGGGTCTTCGACAGTAACGATATGCTTGGCTTCGTTTCTGTTGATTATGTCAATTAGCGCCGCCAGGGTGGTTGATTTTCCTGAACCGGTGGGACCGGTTATTAAGACCAAACCTCTTGGGTAGGCAGTGAAGTTATTTAAAATTTTCGGCAGCCCGAGCTGCTCAACGGTCCTAATCTCATTGGGAATAAGACGCATGGCGGCCGCCAGATTGCCGCGTTCGTGGAAGGCATTGACGCGGAAACGGCCCAGATTACCGAAAGCAAAGCTGAAGTCAAACTCTTTATCGCGTAGTAGAATCTGCTTCTGCTCTTCGTCGAGCAACGAGAATACCAAGTTCTCAACAACTTCCTCGGCCATTGGCACGATACCTTGAATAGGCGTCAATCGGCCATCAATGCGCAGTGTCGGCGATAGCCCGACTTGCAAATGCAAGTCCGAAGCCGTCCTTTTGACGACTTCTTCCAGTAGCGTTTCAACTTTTAATTGCTGTTGCATTGCCTACCCCCTCTTTCAAGCATCCACACTGGCCACGCGGTTTACCTCATCAACTGTAGTTAAGCCGGCCAAGGCTTTCAAGTATCCGTCTTGGCGCATACTCACCATGCCCTGAGTGGCCGCTGCCTGCTGGATAGCCGAGCTGGTGGCGTGTTTTAGAATTAAGTCCTGAATCTGCTCTGTCACTTCGAATACCTCAAATAAGCCCATACGACCTTTGTACCCGGTTGGATTATCAGGTGTCTGCTTACCCTTGACCAAAGTATAAGCGTTTTGGGTCGACAGTGGCAAGCTGGAATAGCCCAAATCGGTGGCAACTTTGTCTACCTCATCCTTGGTTTTCGGTAACAGTTTGTCTAGTGCGGCATGAACGGCCGCGGTTTCAGCCTTATTGCTCTGATACGACTCGCCGCCTGGAACGACCGTGCGTACCAAACGCTGCCCTATAACGGTGTGTACTGTACTAGCAATCAAAAACGGTTCTATACTCATGTCTAAAAGCCTGGGTAGAATCCCGGCGGCCGAGTTAGTGTGCAGTGTGCTAAAAACCAAGTGTCCGGTCAATGCCGCCTGCACGGCCAGATTAGCGGTTTCTTTATCTCGAATCTCACCAACCATCACGACATCTGGGTCTTGGCGTAAGATTGAGCGCAGCCCGGTGGCAAACGTTAATCCCACAGCCGGGTTGACTTGAATTTGATTGACTCCTTCAATTTTGTACTCTACCGGATCCTCAAGAGTAACTATATTGATGGCTTCGTTTTTAACTTCAGAAATCATGGCATACATGCTGGTAGTTTTACCGGAGCCAGTGGGCCCGGAAGTAAGAATCATGCCATGCGGTAGCTTCAAAGCGTTTTTAATTAGTCTAAGCGAGCGGCCGGTGTAGCCTAAACTTTCTACGTTTAGGGTAGTTTCGCCTTTGTCCAGCAGGCGCAATATCACCTGCTCGCCCCATACAGTCGGGCTGATAGCCACCCTCAAATCAATAGGCCGTTTGTCGACTTGGATGGTAAATTGGCCGTCTTGGGGTATGCGGTGTTCGTCTATTTTGAGATTAGAAAGAATCTTTATACGGCTGATTAGCGGCGGCTCAGCGCTTTTCGGCAAGCGCATTACCTCCCTTAAAACACCGTCAATCCTGGTACGAATTTTCAGTTCGTGTTCGGTCGGTTCTATATGGATGTCAGAAGCGTTATTGCGGCCGGCGTAATTCATGATGGCAGATAACGCCCTAGCTATTGGCGAATCTTGGACGATGGTCTGTACATTAGCTTCGTTGGGCCGGGCCACAGTTTTTGCTTCGGGCGGTTTCTCATCCTCTGGTGTCTCTTCTTCAATACCGCTCTTTAATATGTTCTCTACACCGTGCTGCAGGCTGACTCCGCCATATTGGCCAAGCACATGCCTAATGCCCGATTCGCTGGCCGCATAAACTTTGATGTCGCGGCCGATTTTATTGCGCAAAAAGTCGACGGCTTGGACGTTGCCGGCATCTAGCATAGCCAGAACTAAGCGATTTTGCATTTCGCCAATCGGTACCGCCATATAATGCTCCGCCACATCTTGCGTTAGAAAGGCCATTATTTTTGGCTCGACGTGCACACTACTTAAATTAACGTACGGTAGATTATTAACCTCGGCTAGTGCCTTCGTTAACTGCTCATCTGAAATTCGGCCACTGTTTACTAATAAGCTGACAATTGGCTGCTTGGCCTGTTTGGAGTCGCGGCGGAATTTTTCCAGCTCAATCTCAGATATCACGCCGTCAGCCATCAAAACATCTTCCACCTTGGATTGGGTAACCGGCGATATGAGGTTCATGCCAGTTTATCTAAAGGGTACGGTGTTATTTTGGTTGCCTATCTGTACGGGCTGGGTTGGGTCGAGTGCCTGGCTGTTAAAGATGGCGCTATATTTTGAATCGTTTTTGACATCCGGGAAGTTAGGGTCAATGGCCGAAACTACCGGAACTTTGGTTGAGCCGCTCGGCGGTTTAAATATAGCGCCAGCGACCACAAACGAAATGGCAGCTGCAATAACCGCAAAAAATACTATCAAGGCAATGTCTTTTTGCTTCATTTTACCTCCTTGGTCGTAAGGTTTAACGTCAGCGCTGGCTGGAAATAAGTGTTAAGCGTCAACGTCACAGCCATATTGGACTCTGTGCCTTTAATATCCATTTTAGTTATATCAAAAGGCCTGGTGGACCTTTCGAAGTCTTTTATCAGATTCTTAACAGCCTGATAATTGGCGGTCCCATTGACCGTTAGGGTTATGGTTGTTGCCTTCGGGTTGGCTATTGGGTCGCTGCTAACGCTGCCTGATTCGTCTTTGCCGTCTATGGTCTTATTCTGAAAGCCGCTGTTGTCTAAAATTTTGGCGAGAGAGCTGATGAGTGCCGGAAAATCATATTTGGAAGGCAGTGCATCAAGCACCAAACGGGCATTATCGCCGTCAGGTGGTTGCAGGTTGGTATCGGTTGAGTTCTTGCCGCCGATAATATTCGTAGTGTTGCCGGTTTGGAAAATCTGGTACTGGCTTACAAGTTTGTTGGCGGCTTCGATATTGGCTTCAAGCTGCTTTAAGGCATCGCGCCGGGCATCTAATACTCGTTTGTGGTAGGCCGCCTGGCCCAGCAGAGTTTTGGCACTGACCAAAGAAAAGACGGTTACGATTGTTGCCACAGCCACGATCATCAACAATCTAGACTCGGATTTATCAACTTTGAGCCGCTTACTGATTGCTGCTTGGGTTTTCATCTACTGTTCCTCTTTTTTATTACCGGTTTGGCCAGTGAATAGCTGATTGCTGGGATTATCGATTACTGAACGTGTAGTTGTTATAGTCGGTACTTGGAGAGTTGGAGCCAGCTGATTATTACTAAAAAGTGCCGGGTCAAAATGGACATCTAGCAAATAGCTCACCTGCGCGCTACTTAAGGTGAAGTTGCTTTCAATAACTGTAGGGAAAGCATCCTTAGGTGAGCTACCGGCGGCCGTAGTGTAAGTGGTAAATTTAAGCGTATCTATAAAGGTATTGACCGCGTGTTGGGACTCAGCTGTACCGCTAATCTGTATGACGTTGGCAGCCATATCAACGCTCAAACTGCCGATGCTGACGCTGGTTGGAGTAACCTGCGGCAAGTAAGAAAAAAGCCTTGAGCTGATATGTTTATTCTCGTGCAAGCCGGGTAGTGTCTGAAGTTGTTTTTGAACTGTCAATATCTTATCCAGGCTGCTGATATTTTTTAATTTGTTATTGGCGTTTTCAATATCCTTGTTGGCATCTGAAAGTTGCTTATTCTGGACGATATAGACGGTAAAGAGGAGTAGGACCAATATTGCCAAACTGGCTGCGCTGGCCAAGAAAGCAATACTAACTACAGTATTGCGGGCGCGGCTGGCCTTAACCACGTCCATCTTTACATCAGGCAGTAAATTAAACTCTACTTTGTTCATGTACCCCTCTCTGCCAAACCGGCGGCCACGCCGAAGTGACTTGATATAGCCATTAATTCATTCTGCTTATCAGCCGGGAAGCTAACATTTGTCCATGAGTTACCGATCTCGACGCTGATACCGAACTTGTTGGCAATAAAGAGCGGTAGCTCGGGCATGGTGCTGGCACCACCGGTAACAATAATACGGTCAATTCTCATAGTGGTGTAGCGTTCATTGAAGAACTTGATCGATTTTTCTATCTCACTCATCAGGCCTTCTATGCTATCAATTATGGCAGTATAAACCCGTCCTTCAAGCTTATCCTTGCCTAAACCGAATTTAAAAACAAATTGCTCGGCTTGATTTTGGTCTATTGATAGGTGTTGCATAGCCGAACGCACTATGGTGGCCGAGCCAGTAGGTATAGCTCTGACCAATCTTGGCGCGCCGTTCATCACGATTACTAAATCGGTATTCATATTACCTATGTCTAATACCATCTGGGGTGCGGTCGTATCAACCGGGATTATTGAGCGGGCCAGTGCCATGCCGTCCGGCTCGATAGCCACAATTGCCAAACCAGCAGCTTCCATCATCTGAAGCCGTGTCTCGACAAACGAGTTTGGCACGCTCGATAGCAACACTTCAATTTTTTTCGGGTCTTTTGGCGAATCGCCTAAAATCGCCCAATCAATTTTGGATTCAGCTAATGGAGTAGGGATAAATGAATCGGCCTGGTAGCGGATGGATTTTGCCAAATCGTCATCGCTCATCTTATCCATGTCTATCACGGCTGTGAAAACGCGCTGTGAGGGCACGTTAACAGCTACATTCTTGGTTGAAAGCCCGGTTTGGCTGACAAGCTCGCGGATTTTTTCTGCCAACCTGGCGCGGTCAGACGGCGCATCGCTCATGGAGGCGGTGCCCTCGAGTGGCAGCTGGCCGTAATTTTCCAAAACTTTGACATCACCAGAACCCCTAAGCTGCACCACTCTAAGCGCAGACGTACCGATGTCTAGACCGAAAAAGTCCGTTTGCCCACCAAGCGGTATATTCATATTTATATTCTTACTTCTTGTCCAATTGCTTTTGATTATACATAAGAATTATGAGACAAACCATAGGTTTTTCTCATCGTGCAGGCTAAATGGAATAGATTTTTATCTGGCTGCTCTTTTTCCTAAATACCAGGCCATTAAAACACCGGCGGGAGGCTGATGAGGCTTTGGATGGCGCCAGCAGAAGTACTGCCTCCGCCGCCGCCCGGAGCTGCTTCGAAGAATGGGCCGCCCAACACCATAGCGGCTGAGAAATTAACATCTTCGGCAGAGCTGCTGCCCAAATTACCATTAATCCGAGCCAAATTAACCTGTTTAGCAGTCAGCGCCCCGTTTATGGTGAGTCTGCCATTGCAATTGCTTCGTATAAAGGTGTCGGGAATGGTGTCAGTACCATTATTGCAAGTCCAGATAACTCCACGAGTAGTTCCGCTTGTCGGCTGGGCAATGTACCAGCCGTCTAGCTGCGTAACGGTTGAGCTTATGCGTATATCACCCCGAACCACCAAAGCAAACTTCGGCACATTAGTTATGTCGTGAGGCTCGTATGTGATGTTGCCGGTGATATTGACGTTGCCGTTGACAAATATAATGACAGTTTTACCTGCTGGTACCGTGCCGCTTAGGCTGCCACCACTCCAGATAAACTGGTTGGTCGGGCTAACAGCGGCGAAGCTACCTGTCCAGGCGGGCGGGACTCCGACTTGTTTTGTTCCATAATAATCCGGTACGCAGTGTTCGCCGCCAGCTGCTCCTTCAAGCACACCGCCCCAGAAATTGCTGACGCTAAAGCTGTTAACGTTAGCTAAACTCAAGGGGTTATTGCCCGCCAGGCCAGTATAAAAGCCGTAGAAATCCGGACTGCCTTTGCCCTCTATTAACCCAGTGGCAAAAGCGTCAAGATTAGATGATGCCCCTGTACCACGAGGCGTCCCCAAATCTGACCACCCCATAATGGCGCCTCTGTAGTATTGGTTTGGACCTGGACCAACGAATGGGCTCTGATAATCAGTAGAGGTTGAGCACGAATCTATACCAGAATTGAACCAGCCGCCGGCAAACGGCCCGCCGTTCAACGTTCTAAAATATGGCTTGGTATCGGCTGAGGCGGTAGATAACGGCACCAAAGCCGTAAACAAAATAGCCAGCACGGCGCTTATGGCCTGCTGCCACAATTTAGGCATAAGCCTATTCATACATAAGCATTATATGGGCGTTGTCACACCAGCGCAAGCCCCAGCATCAGCCGAGGTTACGGCTGATGCTGGGCTAGTTTTCTTATTTACTTTTTGGCTGCTTCTATTTCTTTCAACTGAGTCTCAAAATCTCTCTGCGCAGATTCCAAATCCCATCCGGCCGAGCGCGATAGTTCGCCCTCGACATGGTGCTTAATAGTTACCCATTGCGCCGGGCTGAAAATCCGCAGTTTCTGCGAATACATCTCGTTTTCGGTATTCGGCTTAGGACCGAATTTAGAAAACTCGATGAAGTCCTTGCCGTCGCTGGTCCGGCCATGCCGTCCGTAGAATTTATTGGCTGATTCCTTGTGCAGCGGGATTTCTAAGTAGACTTCCTCGCCCCATGGCAAAACTTTTACCGCTTGCCCTGATTTAGTTGCTGTACTCATTTTTCATTCTCCTGGCTTAATGTTTATAGAAACAAAAAACCACTCTTCGACAAGCTCAGAGTGGCTTAAAATACTTCTATAATCATGCGTCCTCCTTCTCGCAGCTTTCACGAGGTGACAGCCGTGCTGCGAATTAAATTCTAAGTTCAAATATATACCGCATTTGCCACGAACGCAAATCTTTATTATGCTTTTGTTTTCCGGCTGTGGAAAAACCTAAGCCGGGGCTCTCACCGGATTACGAATCCAAATTGCCGAGATTAACCCGCCCAGTAATAGAAGCCCTGACATCGTCAGAACGCCGCTATGAAACGCCGAGACTGATGCCGCGCGCAAGTCCGACTTATATTGGCCGTCTGATGCCAGTTGGCGAGGAACGCTAATGTCTAATGGTCTGGTTTTAGCATCAACCACAGCGCTTCGGATAATCTCATCAGAGCTACGACTCATAACCCGTTCGTCCAGCACGGCTCCGAACTGGGCTGCCACTAATGCCCCAACCGCGGCCACAGCCAATAACCCTGCAACCCTGGCGATAGCATTATTGACTGCCGAGGCGATTCCGGCATGCTCCTTTTCAACATCACCCAAAATAGCCGCGGTCAACGGCGCCACCGTCATTGCTAAACCGAATCCAAAAACCAATATCCCAGGCAGTATTTGCCGCCAATAATCAACGTCTTCATCAACCATAAGTAGAAGCAAAAACCCCATACCAGCGATAATCGGTCCCAAACCCATAAATAAGCGAGGTCCAAATTTACCGGCTAAGGCACCGAATTTTGACGATAATCCAAACAAAATCAAAGTAACCGGCACCAAGGACATACCGGCAGCTAACGCCGAGTAGCCACCTACCTGCTGCAAAAAGACAATGAGTAAGAAAGTGACCGCAGTTAAGCCGGCGTAGATTGCCAGAGTGGCGATGTTGCCAACACTGAAGTTGTGTCTTTTGAAAAGGCTCAGCGGCAGCATCGGGTTCTTAACCCTTCGTTCGTACCATAAAAAAGCGGAGAAGATAATTACTCCGGCGATTAGCGGAATGAAAATCTGGGGACTACCCCAACCATATTTAGGCTGTTCGATTAGGGCATATACAGAACTACCAAGCCCGAAAGCGCATAGTAAAGAACCTCTAACGTCAACGTGGGCTAAGACACCTGGTGGGTGCTTGGCAACAATTTTATTTAACAGCCACATGGTAATGGCGATCGGTATCACATTTATGGCAAATACTAGCCGCCAGGAGCCGTAGTCTATCAAAAGTCCGCCCAGCAGCGGTCCGAGTATAAATGAAATTCCGGTCCAGGCCGTCCATGTACCGATAGCCTTGCCTTGAGCCGGGCCGGAGAAGGTAGAGATAATCAACGCCAACGAGCTTGGTACAAGCAAAGCCCCGGCTGCACCCTGAAGCGCTCGGGCGGCTATCAGCAGAAACGGCGACGGCGCAATCGCGCAAAGCAGTGAAGTAATCGCGAAACCTACTAAACCGTAGTAAAGGACTCTCTTGCGGCCGAATAAGTCCGACAAAGAGCCGGCGATTAAAATCAACGAACCTAAAGTTATCAGGTAAGCATCGACTACCCATTGCTGGGCGCTTAGGCCGCCGCCTAAATCATCCACAATGGCCGGCAAAGCCACATTGACAACTGCGATATCCAGAAAAGCCACAAAGGAAGCTAAAATGGCTACCCAAAGCACCAGCCTCTGCTGCCCAGTCATGGAATTATGATATCAGAGTCAGGTAGCTTTATATCTGTAAAAGTGCTAAAATAACCCCTGTTAAAGTCCCCATAGTTTAATGGATAGAACACTGGCTTGCGGAGCCGGCGATAGAGGTTCGAATCCTCTTGGGGGCACCATTATCAGGCTTTGTCGATTTTGGCGGAGCAGAATTTACAACGGCTGGCTTCTTTAGGAATTTCGCTTAAGCACTCCGGGCATTTGCGCGTCGTTGCTTCACCAGTGTCTTTACTGCGAGAAAATCGTTCGGTCAGGCTGTTGATTGGCTTGACCACGAAGAAAAACACCACGGCAGCTACTATCAAAAATGAAATCAGGTTGTTTATTAAATCACCGTAAAGAAATGTCGAGTCGCTGATTTTAAAAGACGCTTTAGAGAACTCGGTGCCTTGGTAAAGCAAAGAAACTATTGGGTTAATCACATCCGTTACAACCGCATTCACAACGCTGGTGAAGGCCGCGCCGATGACGATACCGACGGCCAAATCCACCACGTTGCCGCGCAAAATAAACTTTCTAAACTCGCTTAGCATTTTTCCTCCTACTGTCTAAATTCTAAACTAAACTCGCCCTTTTAGGTTAAAATTCGTTCAGTGGAAAGTCTAAAATGGCCGCTTAAAAAACTGGATAGGCTGCAGCAAAGATTTAAACCAACAGCTTTTGCGGTGGCAGTCATCAAGAAGTATAACGATGATGACGGCGGGCGCCTGGCGGCACTGATTACATATTACGGTTTTTTATCGTTATTCCCGTTGCTGCTGGTGGCGACCTCGGCCATACATCTTTTCTTGGGCGGTTTTGAAGGGCTCCAAGACCGCATCATTGACGGAATTAATACCTACTTCCCGGCTATGGGCGAGACCATACAGAAAAGTATTAAAGTTTTTCCCGGCAGCGGCCTAGCACTGGTGTTTGGAATACTAGTTACTGTTTACGGCGCCAGAGGCGGCGCAGCTACCATCCGACTTACGTTCAATCAAATCTGGAGTGTGCCCAAAGAAAAACAACTAACTTTTCCACTGTCCGTCATCCATAGCCTACTGATTGTGCTTGTTGGCGGCAGTGGCCTGGTACTGGCAGCGGTTTTATCCAGCTACGCTGCCGGACTAACCGATGTCTTTATTTACCGTCTGATACCTTTTACAATCAGCTTTTTGACACTAATTGGTGTTTTTTACCTAGTGTTTAGCTTAAGTATTAATTCCCGCGAGCCAACCCGTAAAGATTTATTAGTAAGCGCCATCGCGGCCGCCATTGGTGTACAAATTCTGCAGTTAATAGGCGGTTATCTTGTAACCCACCAGCTAAAAAGCGCCACTAGCCTTTACGGCACTTTTGCCATCGTATTTGGATTGCTTTTTTGGATTTACCTGCAGGTACAGGTGTTGCTATTGGCTGCCTTCGCCGGCGCCGTTCACGCCAAGCGGCTTTGGCCTCGCCGATTGATTGCCTAGACGCGCAAAAATCGATAAGTAACGATCAGCCGTTTCTTGATCCATGCCTCTTCTACTATCACTCGAGTGTCTCTTCCTACTTTCTACGGAAATGGCTACGCCCCTACGCGCCAACTCAAAATGATTAACAGGAATTGAGACCGGCTGTCTTTCAGCGGCTTGCTCGGGTGGACGTGTATTCTGACTGTCTAAGAATTCGGACATAATTTAGTTAGTTATTTGTTCCTCAACAAACCAAAACATTAATTTACTCCTAATTTTTCACAAATGCAAGAAAAGTTTTTAAAGCCTGGTTTTGCTATGATTAGAATGCTTTATGGAAGTTTAACGGGGAGATAGATGCTTCAGACGGCGCATAGTCTGATTCGGCGGGCGGGCAAAAAGCTGGGTCTGACTGATACAGAAATTGACGAGTTGATTAAAGTTGATGCTGAGCATCAGTTTGAAATCGAGCTAAAGAGCGGTAAGCAATTTCCGGCTTATAGGATCCAACACAAAAATAAACTGGGCCCATACAAAGGCGGCGTCCGTTTCCACCCGCAAGTCGACTTAAATGAAGTCAGAGCTTTAGCCACGTTGATGAGTCTAAAGACAGCCGCAGTCGGTCTACCCCTCGGCGGCGCTAAAGGCGGGGTGGCGGTCAATCCGAAGGAATTAAACAAGGCTGAACTGGAGGAGCTTAGCCGTAAATACGTCCAACATTTACACCGACATATCGGGCCGGGTAAAGACATGCCGGCTCCCGATGTCAACACCAATCCGACCATCATTGACTGGATGGTAGATGAGTATGAAAAACTTACGGGCGACAAAAGCCGGGCATCATTCACCGGGAAGAGCATTGAGCGTGGCGGTAGTTTAGGCCGCGATGCCGCGACCGGCCGAGGCGGAGTTGTAGCTTTGGCTGAGCTTTTGGAACACCTCGGAAAATCAGATGAAAAACTGGCATTTGCTGTCCAGGGTTACGGCAATGTGGGTGCTCACTTCGCTCAAGTTGCTCAAGACACGCAGCCAAATTGGAAGTTTGTGGCCGCCAGCGATTCGAGCGCCACAATTATTAAGCGCGAGGGACTAGATGCTAAGAAGCTGGCCGGCTTCAAAGAAGCCGGCCAGCGTTTCGCCAATTACAAAGAGTCTGAAGTCCAGCCAGCCGAAGCAATTGTCGGCCTTGACATTGACATCTTAGTGCTCGCCGCCCTGGAAGACGCTATAACCGATGCAAATATGAAAGCCGTCAAAGCCACATACGTCGTCGAAATGGCTAACGGCCCTATCACCGAGCCGGCTTACAATTACTTAACTGCTAATGCAATTTTGATTCTGCCGGATATCATAGCTAACTCTGGCGGCGTAATCGTCAGCTACTTGGAATGGCTGCAAAATAAAAACGACGAGCACTGGCCGGAAGACAAAGTCAACCATAAGCTGGAAAAGTATATGACAACTGCCATCAATGAGCTTTACAAGACCGCTTCCGCCAAAAAAGTTTCTTACAAAGAAGCCGCCTTCATGATGGCCATTGAGCGACTTACCTCTTCTTAAAAACCGCCAAAAAATTCACAAGTACGGTATAATTACCTCTGTTAAGGAGGAGCGGCCGATAAGCGTCAAGGTGGAACTACCTTGACCTTTCTAGCGAGCAAGTATAATCATTGACTCGCGAGCGTTGTGGTTGAAGGAGAGGTCGCATAGTCCGGTCTAGTGCGCCACACTCGAAATGTGGTGAGGCCGCAAGGCCTCCGTGGGTTCAAATCCCACCCTCTCCGCCATTCTGTTATTATTAGGCTATGGGTAAGGGTTTGGTTGCGTTTTTGTTCGCGGTTGGCGCCACTGCTTGGATTTATAACAAATTTATGCGTACCACCGGCAATCTGACCCAGCGCTCCTTCTTGGCGGCTGGCATTAGCGGAATTGTAATCTTTCTGGTGGCTTGGATTATCCTGGGTTTTATTTTCTAGACAAATGGCCGATTCTATTTTTACTAAAATCATCAAGGGCGAGCTTCCCTCTTTTAAAATTTACGAAGACGAAAATACTTTTGCTTTTCTAGACATCCAACCGATAAAACCCGGCCACGCCCTGGTGGTTCCTAAAAAGCAGGTTGATATCTGGGATTTATCGGATGAAGACTTTCAGGCCCTTATGGAAACTGTCCGCAAGGTAGCCCGGCGGATTCAGGAAGTTTTGAATCCTAAAAGAGTCGGCATCCAAGTGGTTGGAGTCGATGTAGACAACCACGCTCACGTCCATGTTTTTCCATTCAATAATATGGCCGAATACCGCCAAATACCGGCGCCGGCCGACGACCACGAACTGTCCCAAATGGCCAAAAAGCTACGCTTCAGCAATTAGCAAACAGCAATTAGAAATAAATTAAAATAGTAAAAATCTAGCCATCTAATGCTATTTTCTAGTTTCTAATTCCTATTTTCTGATATTATATGGCTATATGAGGTGGAGTTCTGGGAAGCGTTATTATGGATGAAAAGGCGCTCGGCAGGAGACTCCAGCTAGCTCGTAAAAGAGCCGGCATGACGCAGCAGGAACTCTGCCAAAAAGCTGGCCTTTCCTACTCTACTTTGGCCAAAATCGAGCGCGGCGCCATTCGTTCGCCATCTGTTTTCACGGTCGCCGCCATCGCCCAAGCCACAGGCTCGGCGGTGGAAGATTTATTAGATTTAGAAGCCCGTGGGCTCAAGCCGGCGGCGACTGCCAAAAAACGCTCCAAGTCAGGAGTAACTTTTGTCTATTTAGATGTGAACGGCACGATTGTGCGTTTCTTCCACAAGGCTTTTACTGAAGTTGCCCGGGCCGTCAACCAGCCGACGGATATGGTCGAAACTCTGTTCTGGCGGCACTATGACCAAATTAACTGCGGCCAGATAACGATGGACGAGTTTAATTCGGCCCTTGGCAAAGATCTAGGCCTCGAGGAATTTATTTGGGACAAATATTACCTAGAGAACGTCGAACCGGTACCTGGAATTAAGGAATTGATTGATTGGGTCGCTTCTAACTATGAGATCGGAATTTTGACCAATAGTATGCCCGGGTCGGTCGATGAACTCCGACGTATAGGGCTCATACCAGATGTTCACTATGCAGCTGTAGTCGATTCTTCCAACGTCGGTTTGGTTAAACCCGACCCACGGATCTACCAGAAGGCCCAAGAGTTAGCGGCCGTCGAACCCAGAGAGATTTTGCTGATAGACGATACCCGCCCGAACCTGGTAGCCGCCGACAAAGCCGGCTGGCACGGTTTATGGTCCGACGAGCTGAACCCCGAAGACACCATCGCCCGCGTCAAGCAAGCCCTAGAATTCTAGATATTTTTGAAAGCAGTCAGGTCTTCTTCTATTTTGGCTAGCTGGGATTTTTCGGTTTCGAGCTGAGAGCGGGTTTCTTCAACCAACTCCTTCGGGGCCTTGTCGATGTAGGATTTATTGGCTAAACGGCCTTCCAGGGCCGCTACGGCTTTCTGGCGGGCCATCTTTTCGCGCTCAAGCTTAAGCAGATAGGCTTTGGCGGCTTCTTTATCGACATCCAACCACAATTCACCTGCGGCGCCAATCAATTTTAGTCCAACAGGACTATCGTTTTGGACAATTTCTGACAGATTTGCCAGTTGCTTCACTAGTTTCGAGTTCTCAGCCACGGCCGGCGCTTGGCGGTAAAAAAGCTTCTGCTTCTGCAAGCCAAGCGCCGAACTGATTCGTCTAATTTCCGAAACGACTATCCTAACCTCTTCAAACTGGGCAGCTTTGGCCACGTCAGCCGCAGCCGGCTTGGGCCAAAGCTGCGTTGCTAACAGATTGTCTGATTCCCATGCCAGCGTCTGCCAAATAGTCTCAGTCACGAACGGTGCGAATGGATGCGCCAGCTTCAGCGTTGATTCCAAAACGTAAGCCAAAAAGACCGGATTAACATCCGTTTTGGTGGCTTCGACATACCAATCAGCCAGCTCGTCCCAGACGAAATGGTATAGCGTTTCGTAGGCCTCGCTCAGACGGTAGCCCTCCATGTACTTAGACATTTCAGCTGCCGAAATACTTAACTTGTTAAGTATCCAATGGTCGGCTATCGATTGTGGCTCAGCGTTCGCCCGTAGGCTATGTTGGTCGCCGATTTTATTCTCGGCATATCGCGCTATATTCCAAAGTTTGTTGGCAAAGTTTCGCGCCTCCCCTACCCTGCGGCGGTCATAGCCGCGGTTAACAGCCGGTGCCCGGCCGGCAATCAATCCCATCCGCAAAGCGTCCGAGCCGTACTCGGCAATTACTTCCATGGCATCAATAACGTTGCCCAATGATTTACTCATTTTGGCGCCGCCTTCAGCCAGCACCAACCCGTGGATATAGACCTCCTTAAAAGGGATTTTACCGGTGGTATAAAGCCCAATCATTATCATCCGGGCCACCCATTGGTGGAGGATTTCGCCGGCAGTTTCCATTAGTGAAGTCGGATAGAAATTCTTGAACTCATCACCGTCAGGATAATTCAGAGTTGTATATGGCCATGAGCTACTAGAGAACCAGGTATCAAAAACGTCCGGATCACGCTTGTATTTCTTGCCGTCAATCTCGATTGTTTCCTGATTCACGCGAGTGTCGAAAATCCAATCCGATGCATCTTGAGCATTTTGAAAAGCCGGAATAGGAATACCCCAGGCGATTTGGCGGCTGATGTTCCAATCTTTCAAGCCTTCAAGGTAGCGGATGAGCTGCCGGCGTTTACTGTCCGGATAAAACCTAATTTCTTTTTTCTCGAGTACCTCAAGCGCCGGCTTCTTCAGAGTTTCCATATTG
The DNA here is from genome assembly GCA_036507655.1 of Saccharimonadales bacterium (SeqCode). Classification (GTDB taxonomy): domain Bacteria; phylum Patescibacteriota; class Saccharimonadia; order Saccharimonadales; family UBA10212; genus 2-01-FULL-49-22. The sequence goes on along the minus strand of DATCIS010000015.1, from coordinate 5,354 downwards.
ACGAACCATTGCTCAAGCGCCAAAGGCTCGATGACTGTGCCGCACTTGTAACACTTGCCGATTGAGTGCGTATAGCTTTCCACTCCTCTTAAAAAGCCTCTTTTGGCCAGTTCTTCGGCGACTTTTTCACGGGCTTCCAAAACCGACAGTCCGCGGAATTGTTCGGGTACGTTTTGGCTCATTTTACCCTCGGTTGTGATCAGCTCGATGATGGGTAGATTATGACGCTGTGCCACCTCGAAATCATCAGGGTCGTGCCCGGGCGTGACCGTTACAACTCCTGTGCCGAACTCCATATCAACGTGCTCATCGCCAATGATTTTTATCGGCCTATTGGGCACCAGCGGTTGTAATACTTCGTGGCCGATTAGATGCTTAAAACGCTCGTCATAAGGGTTGACCATTAGGGCCGATTGGCCCAGTTTTGTCTCCGGCCGGGTGGTAGCAATGACTACTTCACCGTTGCCGTCGGCCAGCGGGTAAGCGATGCGCCATAACTGCGTCTCTTCTTCCTCGTGCACTACTTCGATATCAGAGAAGCTGGTGCCGTGAAAAGTACAGTAATTTACGATGCGTTTACCCCTGTAAATCAGGCCGCCATCCCACATCTGTTTGAATGTTTTATAAGACTGAGCGACGACTTTGTCATCGAGCGTGTAGCTAAAGCGCGTCCAATCACAACTGGCTCCGAGCGCTCTGATTTGCGAGGCAAAATTATGCTTGTTCTGCTCTACGAATTCCCAGATTTGCTTGTATAACTCCTCTCGCGAGAAGTCAAAACGGCTCTTCCCCTGCTCTGCCAGCTTCTTCTCAAAGACCACCTGGGTTTCAAAACCGGCGTGGTCGGCACCCGGTACGAATAGCGTAGCCTTACCTTGCATTCGATGGTAGCGCACCAAGGTATCCTCTATGGCGATAGTCAGTCCAAAGCCGATGTGAAGATCGGCATTAGCGTTCGGCGGCGGCATAACAATGCTGAAATAATCGTCACCCCCTGCCCTGAGCTTGGTCGAAGGGTGCCCCTTAGGTACAAAAGCGCCCTTTTTCTCCCAAAGCGCATAGATATCAGCCTCATACTCCGCCGGATTGTATGCTTTGGGCAGTCTCATCAGGCACAGTATACCAGACTACCGATGTAAATCTGCCTACTTAACCATACTTTTCGCATAAAAAATAGAACAAACTCCAAGAAGCCTTTTCACGGGAAAACTCCACTCCGAAAAGGCGCCCCTAAACGATGCCCTATTAAACTGGCTTTTGTTTTGGGTCCTCTCTACCCGCTGGTAGATCGTAACGGACAAAGCCCACCCGTTTTTGTTTCCACTTATAATTATACGCCTAGCGGTCAAGATACTCTTTACATCATCAGCCCAGGGTTGGGCTCGAGAGAGTAGGGGTCGGCCTCTGGCCGTTTCTTACTAGCTTGGAAGTAGCCCAGAGCGGCTATCATAGCGGCGTTATCGGTACATAGCTTGATATCCGGGTAAACCACCCCTGTTTTTAGGTATTCTTTGGCTCCTGTCCTAAGGAGTTGATTAGCCGCTACTCCGCCAGCAATAACAATACTTTTGGGATTAAACTCAATTTCGGCCTTTCTTAAGTGTCGCACTAGAGTATAAACGGCTGTTTTCTGGAAACTGGCAGCTATATTGGCTTTTTGAGACCGGCTTAAGGCCTCTGGGAGCTTTGTGGAAGGGAAGTCGTAAGCCCGGCCGGCTTGAGTCTGCGCCGCCCTTAAAACGGCTGTCTTGAGCCCAGAGAAGCTAAAATCGTATTTATTCTCTGTTCTTGCCAATGGTAATTTGACAGATTCAGGGTTGCCCATTTTGGCATTCTCGGCTATAGAAGGGCCACCGGGGTAGGGGAGTCCCAAAATTTTGGCCACCTTATCAAAGGCTTCACCTGCGGCATCATCCATCGTTTGGCCCAACACCTTGTAATCGAAGTGTCCGCGGAAGAATACCAGCTGAGTGTGCCCGCCGGAAACAATCAGAGCCAACAGGGGAAATTCGGGTTGTTTCTCTTCCAGAAACGCCGCGTAAACATGGGCCTCTACATGATTGACTGCGTACAGGGTTTTTTTCTTGGTTATCGCTAGCGTGCGGGCCGTTAAAACACCTACGAGCAGGCTGCCAAGCAGTCCGGGTCCCTGGGTTACAGCGATGGCATCTATGCCTTCCCAATCAGTTTTTGCTTTTCTGAGAGCCTTGTCTATTACTGGTAGAATAACTTCGATGTGGCTGCGGGCGGCAATTTCCGGCACCACACCGCCAAAGGGGATATGCAGGTCCAAACTACTGGCCACGGCGCTGGAAAGTAGGCGGCGGCCGTCTTCAACGACGGCCGCCGCCGTCTCATCACAAGAAGTCTCGATCCCCAAAACTCTCATCAGTTGTACAGTATACTTGATAGCATGAGCTTACGGAGTATCGTCAAAGCGCTTATCCCTAAGAAGTTATTCCGAGTCATTGAGCCCTATGGGCATCTGCTTGAAGCCATACTTTTCAATCTGTTAAACGGCTTTCCGGCGCGGGGCATGAAGGTGATTGGCGTTACCGGCACCAACGGCAAAACCTCGACCTGTTTTCTGATTCAGCGCATGATGGTTGAGGCCGGTTTGCAAACCGGTTTGATGACCACCGTTGGCTGGGGGGTAGGGAAGGATATAAACCCGCAAATCCACCACATGACCAACGTGGCCGTACCGGAGTTGATGCAACGCCTAAAAGAGATCAAAAAGCGTGGCGCGGAGTGGTTGGTACTGGAGACCACCAGCCACGCCCTGGCGCAAAACCGCTTATGGGGAATCCCTTTTCATGTGGCTGTGATGACTAATGTTACACACGAACACCTCGATTACCACGAGACATTCGAGCGTTACCGTCAAGCCAAACTGAAGCTTTTTAGGTTGACGAATCGCCTCCAAAAAGGCCTCAGAGCCGGTGTTATTAACGCCGATGACGCCAGCGCCGAGTTGTTCGCTAAATCAATCGCCAATCCCCTGACTTATGGCTTAAAATCTGGCGATTTACAGGCTACGGACGTCAAGATGACCGCTTCCGGTAGCAGCTACGAAGCCAGAATTCAGAATTCAGAATTCAGAATTCAAACGAAATTACCAACTGGTTTTAACGTCTATAACTCCTTGGCCGCGGTTGGCGTTGGCCATATTATCGGCCTTGATAAAAAACAGATAGAGCAGGGTATCGCGGCGCTGGAATCGGTAGAGGGCCGGATGACGACCGTTGATGAAGGCCAGCCATTTGAGGTGATTGTTGATTACGCCCACACGCCGGATTCGTTCGAGAAGATGCTCAAGGAACTCAGGCCGGTGGTGAAAGGAAAAATCATAGTGATGTTTGGCTCAGCTGGGCGGCGCGACAAGGCCAAGCGGCCGGTGCAAGGTGAAATTGCCGGTAAATACGCCGACGAGGTGATATTAACCGAGGAAGCCGACCGCGATGAAGATGGTAATCAAATAATGGGAGACATCGCTGTAGGTGTCGAAAAGGCCGGCAAGGTACGTGATAAAGATCTGTTTCTGATACTCGACCGCCCTGAGGCAATCAAATTCGCTCTGGACCGGGCTAAAGCTGGTGATACTGTTTTACTTCTTGGTAAAGGGCACGAAAAGACCATTGAGCGTGACGATCGCGAAGACCCCTACGACGAAATCGCAATTACGCACCAAGTACTCAAAGGCCGCCGGTAAACCGACGGCCTAATAGAACTATCTATCTGTTATTTGGTGCCTACAGGGCCTTTTTCGCGAAGTTCCTGCTGGTCATGTTCGTTCAGAATGTTACCACTCATATCTGTGTGAATTTCGTGCTGTGTGGCAACGCTACCCAGAGCCGCGGCATCGCTTTCATTCCGAGTTTTTATTCGCTCATCGCCAGCGGCTAGTTGGCTTTCCAGTTGCTTCCGCTGATCTTCCGGAAGCTGTCCTTGCACGCTATCTATTTTTTTAGCCAGCTGCGAGCTGGCTTCCGCTTGACTGGCGAACTTAAGGGGTTGGTTTTCCATTTTGGATCCTTTTGTTTTAGTTTTTGTTTGTCAGTCTTGCCTGAATGATAACATAAGCGGTAAAAAAAGTCAATATTCAGACTGCCTGATGGCTTCGTTCTCCATATCATCAATCAAATCCAAGATCTCATCGTATGTCTCTTTTGCGCCTTTTCTCTTTTCTGAGATGGAAGGCATTTTGACTTCAAGTTCGTCATTTTGTCGAACGGCTTCGATAAGTTCAACATCAGTCATTTCCTCAGCGGGTTTGGAGGCACGGAGGGGCAGCAAGATCTGTGCTTGTCGAATAAGCATCCGCCCAAGAACCCGCCTCCTGAATTCTTGGACTTGGGCAATATCAAAACTCACCTCCGGTTGGGGTTCGCCACTGAAAATATGTTCAAAACCGTCTTCACGCATTAAGGTAATTATATAATAATCAATCAATATACTCAAGCATAAGAGTTGACAACAAGTGCTCTTATGATAAGATAAGATTCAGTCATTAAATAAACAGGCCCCGGTAAACCAAAAGCTATGTTTGGACAAAAAATAATAGAGGGTTGCTGGTTGTCTATTTGATGTAGATAACCAGGAGCCCTTTTGCCTCAACAGGTAAAAGGACCCCGAACTTTAACTTCGGCAACAAGCCCCCAACCCATCCCCGAAAGGAGGGGTAACGATGGCATTAGCCATCGGAGCGACAGCGCAGGTGCCGGCACCGCCGAACCTGTGCACTCGACGCGGTCGTCCTCGGACTACTAGGCGGAAGCGCCGGTTACGAGAGGTTCTCGGACAGAATCGAGGGCCAACGACCAAGTAGGAGGATCAGAAGATGTCCATGAAAGCCATCGAATCTCGCATTCAGGCCATCGAACGCTGCACGCGTGGCGATCTCAAGCAGCAGCTTGACGAGATGGTCATCGACGACGAACCCATCGGCTCTTACGAAGAGCACGAGGTTTTCGACCTCGAGGCCTACAAGACCCGCGAGGAGCGCAAGCGAATCCGCAAAGCCCTCAGAGGAATACGTCGTCAGCTGCGTCTGCAGGACCGCCAGGCCGTCATCGAGTACCAACCGGTGCTCGAGGAGCAACAGCGACAGATCGAGGAGCAAGACCGGAAGCTGATATCCCAGCTGCTCACGATCGAACGTGACTGGCGTCGGGAGCGCGCAGGCATTCCGGACATCCATACCAGACGGCGGTTCCTTAGGGACTTCATCGAGCACCTAGAGGAGCAGCTCGCCAACGGCGCCGGAATAGCGGTTCGGAACATGCTGATCAAGCACAGGCTTGAGCTCTGCGAGCTCGAGACGCTGCTAATCGCGGCTTAGGGGACACAACCCG
>DATCIS010000014.1:0-18106 GCA_036507655.1 Saccharimonadales bacterium (SeqCode) | reverse complement strand
CCTTGAAACGCCGGCCATAAAATTCGCTAAAACCTCGGATGTAAGCTAGTGGCTCATGGTGCGCTCGGCGTGTAATCTGTTTGTCTAATCTTTTTTGCTGCATAGAGGTAAGTCTGATTTCCGGATGCGCCAAAAGCCAGGCCCGGTCTTGGCGCAATACATCTTCCAATAGGATTAAGGCGTCAAGCCGCGCCGAACCAACATCCGCAACCCTTAATTTACGGGTTGCGTTGTCAAGAAAGGCTTTAAGCATCATCCTTTAACAGCTCGACCTCGCGTTGGTGTAGTTTTTCTATCAGGTCGTCGATTTCGCCATTCAAAGCGCCGGGGAGATTGCTGCGTGAGTAGTTGATACGGTGGTCGGTAATTCTGTCTTGAGGGAAGTTGTAGGTGCGGATTTTTTCCGAGCGCTCACCAGAACCTATTAGCTTTCGCCGCTCTTGGCTAAGCTTTTTTTGCTCAACAGCGACTTTTAGTTGCAGTAAGCGCGAGCGCAACACCCTCATAGCCTTTTCTTTATTTTTAATCTGGCTTCTTTCCTCTTGCATACTGACAGTTATGCCGCTGGGCAGGTGAGTTATCCGCACCGCCGAGTCAGTGGTATTCACTGATTGGCCGCCGTGGCCGCTAGCCCGGAAAACATCGATCCTAAGCTCATCCGGGTTGATTTTCAAATCGGTTTCCTCGGCCTGGGGCAACGCGGCCACTGTAACGGTGCTGGTATGGATGCGACCGCTGCTCTCGGTTACCGGGATCCGCTGCACACGGTGGACACCTGCCTCGAACTTCATTTCGCCATAAGCGCCAGTGCCGTGGACTTCAAAAATAATCTCTTTATAGCCTCCAGCCTCAGATGGGCTATCGCTATCAAGCTCGAGCTTATAGCCATTTCTTTCAGACCACCGGGCGTACATTCGATACAAATCACCGGCGAAAAGCGCCGCCTCATCGCCGCCGGCAGCCGCCCGGATTTCGACTATGCAATCTCTTTCATCATTTGGGTCCTTTGGCAGCAGCCGGGAAGATAGCTGCTGCTGGATGTCTAACAACTTCTCCTGTAGTTGAGTAGCCTCGTTTTTAGCTAACTCGGCCAGTGCTGGCTCGCCGGCTTCAGTCATCTTCCTAGCCTCAGTTAGTTGGCTTTCTAGTACGCGTTTTTCACCAAAAAGCTCCAATGTCTTGGCCAGCTCGCCTTGGCGCTTAGCCAAAAGGGCGTAATCTGTGCGGCCAAATACATCAGGCGACTGCAGCTCTTTTTGCAGCCGCTCAAGCTCCAATCGTAATTCCTTCTCCTCATTGTCCATATTATTAATAGGGTATAGGGAATAGGGTTTAGGGTCTAGAGTTTTTCTCCGGACGAGCAGCTTGGGCAAAATGTATTCCATTTTGGCAGGCAGCGATGAGAAACTCGCGATGCGAGGTTTCTCATAAGGCCGAAGGCCGTTCTATTTTCCGAGTTTTTGGGCTTCGGTCTTTGGCTGTTTTTTAAGCTTTGGTTTAGACGCTTTGGCGGCTTTTTCGGCCTGGGCTTTGGCCGCTGCTTCGCGGCGGGCTTTGAATTTATCAACCCGGCCTTCAACATCAACGATTCGCTCTTCACCGGTAAAGAAGGGGTGGGAGGCTGAAGATACGTGAACTTTCAGCAACGGATATTCAACACCATTTAGAGTGATGTTTTCTCCGGACTCGGCTGTAGAGCGTGTTAAAAAAGACGTGCCGTCATTGAGGTCTTGAAAAACCACTGGCCGGTAATTTGTCGGGTGTAGATTCTTCTTCATAACCAAAAAATTATATTTGTTTTAGGCTGGCCGGTCAACGTCTCTGAGGTTAAGCTTATTGCCAGTCTCGATACGCATTTTCATAATCAGGTCGTAATTTTCAATGGCCAAAGCAGCCGCTTTACGCAGTTTTTGAACGTTTTGAGCTAATTCCCCTAAAGTGATTTGTTTGCCCTGAGCCGTTTCAACAATTGTATCGTAAGCAGCATCACCGACGCCATAATAAGCATAAACCGGCGGTACGGTACCCAACCGGTAATAGGGCTCAGAGTCGGAAAACTTCTCGACTACTAAACCAACAAGCTCTTTAGAGGGGAATTCATTGGCCATACAACCCTCTATTTTACCATAAAAGAAGCATTTTGTAAATATTGCACTTGCAAAACAAATATAACAAAGCTACAATTAAACGGTTAATATCAGGCAGGAAGGTTCAATAATCCTCTTGGTTAACGCCGCGCAGGCCTAATCGGGTAAGAGTCTTCCGAAGAGGAAGGATTAAGATTGACTAAAGTAAATATTGATGTCAAAACACTGCTTAAAGCTGGTGCTCATTTTGGCCATAAAACCAGCCGTTGGCACCCTAAAATGGCTCCCTACATCCATAGCAAACGCGACGGCAGCCACATAATTGATCTGACCAAGACGGCTGAAGCCTTAGAGCAGGCCTTGGATTTTTTGACCGAGGCCGCCGCTTCAGGCAAGCAGATTCTTTTAGTCAGTACCAAACGGCAAGCCAAAGACAAGATTAAAGAGGTTGCCGAGGCGGTGAATATGCCGTATGTCAGCGTCCGCTGGCTGGGCGGCATGCTGACTAACCAGGCAACTATTGGCGGCCGTATCAGGCACCTTAAAGATTTAGAAGCCCGAATGGCCAGCGGTGATTTGGCGGCCCGTTACAGCAAATTGGAAGTCCAGCGTTTTGCCGATGAAATTGAAGAGATGAACCGCCTTTACGGCGGCATCAAAGACATGACAGGTAAACCGGCCGCCATCTTCGTAGTCGATGTTCTAACGGATTATCTAGCCGTTCGAGAAGCCAAAAAACTGGCGATCCCAGTGGTCGCCTTGGCGGACAGCAATGTTGATCCAACCCAGATCGATTACCCGATTCCGTGCAATGACGACGCCACCAAGACGATTGACCTGATTCTGGACTACGTCAAACAGGTTATCGAAGAAGGGCAAGGCAGGGCCAAAAGAAAGGCTGAGAAAGCTACAACCAAAGAAGAAACCGCCGAGGTTCCAAAAACCGAGAAAAAAGCTACCAAAGAAGCACAACAGGAGGCAAAGTAATGGCTGATATAAGCATTGAAACAATTAGAAGACTTCGTGAACTGACCGGGGTTGGTATTACTGATGCCAAAAAGGCTCTAAATTCCGCTGGCGGTGATTTTGATAAAGCTCTGGCCGCCATGCGTGCTCAGGGGTTGACGAAGGCCGAAAAGCGGGCTGAGCTTGAGACTAGGTCTGGGTTGATTGGCGCTTACTCACACGATGGCCGCATCGGCGTGGTCGTCGAGGTTAACTGCGAAACCGATTTTGTAGCTAAGACCGATGAGTTTAAAGAACTTGTTAAGGATATCTGCCTACACATTTGCTCTATGAACCCCAAAGACCAAAAAGAACTTTTAGAGCAACCGTTTTGTAAAGACCCTTCAACGACTGTCGGCAACTACGTCAAAGGGCATATTGCCAAACTGGACGAGAACATCATCATCAGGCGCTTTTCGCGCTTAGAGCTCGGTGAGAAAAACTAAAACAATCCACAACCGTCGCTTGATAATTCAAAAGGCTAGTGCTTAAGTATAGCTATCGCTATGTCAAAAACCCCAAAAGTCATCGGCCGGCATCAATGGAATCTGCGTTTTTCCGAAACCTGGCTGGTTGTTTTCCTGGTTATCTTTGCTAGCATCGGTAGCTATAGCTGGATGCGCAGTTTTGCCGCGCCTGAAGACACCGGTCTTTTCGTTCAGAGCAATGTATCCGCCGAAGAAAAAGCCTGGTTCAGCAGCATAACCGGCGCCAGCGCCGTTATTTTGGTTTCCGGCCCGATTGCCGCTCTTCTAGTCTGGTGGATATGGCGCCGCTCGGCATTCGAACTCTGGGCCAAGCTGTTACTGACTGTCATACCGGTCATGGCCGTCATGGCCTTTACCTAAGCGGCTACGCCTTGCTCCGCCTTATGAGAAACCCCTTCAAAGTGAGTAATAAATTAATGCGGATTCTATCGGCCTAATCTATAATAGGGATATGGATACTAGCCAAATCGTCTCCCAGACGAAGACCAAGTTAGACCAGGCCACAGCGCATTTTAGGGATGAACTTAAGAAATTGCGCACCGGCCGGGCGCATCCAAGCATGCTTGATAATGTCATAGTCGAGGCTTACGGCCAGCCGATGCCGATTAAAAGCGTGGCTTCCATAGTCGTGCCAGAGCCGCAGCAGTTGCAAATCAGCCCTTTCGACCCCAATAATCTACAGCCGATTGCCGAGGCCATCCGCAACGATAAATCGTTGGGATTAAGCCCGGCAGATGATGGCCGGGTGGTTAGAGTTAACCTGCCACCGATGACCACTGAGAACCGCCGTGATATGGTTAAAATACTCCACCAGAAAGTCGAGGACTGTATGATATCGGCCCGCAATACCCGCCACGAGGCTCATAATAAGGCCGAACAGGCCGAAAAGGATAAAAAAATCGGCCGCGACGAACTCGAACGTTTAAAAAAACTAGTAGATGAGCTGTTAGCCAAACAAAAAGACGAAGTCGAAGAACTAGCCGAAGCCAAGGAACAGGAGATTATGACAGTCTAGCTGACCGCTGACTGGTATACTTTTATGGTATGCAGATTTTTCTCTTTGTTTTAGGCCTTTTTTTGTTTACCGGCTTGGTCATTATCCATGAGTGGGGCCACTATTTTATAGCCCGCCGAAATGGCGTGAAAGTCGAGGAGTTCGGTCTCGGCCTTCCGCCGCGGGCTTGGGGTAGGAAACTCCGCTCCGGCATGATGATTAGTTTTAACTGGCTGCCGATTGGTGGCTTCGTTAAGCTTAAAGGAGAAAGCGATTCAGATAGACGCCGTGGTAGCTTCGGCGCGGCCCCGCTGTCGGCCAAAACCAAAATCATTTTGGCTGGCGTGGTTATGAACCTAATCGCCGGAATTTTGCTATTAACGGTTCTGGCCTGGGTGGGTATGCCGCGACTGATTACTAAAGAAACCGTTGGCCAGGACCAGTTTACCGTGGCCAGTGACACAAGAGTGATTCACCAGGACTTAATAGCCAGCTACATTCAGCCTAACTCACCGGCTGAGAAGATTGGATTGGCGCCGCGCGACATAATTACCGAGGTCAAAAACGGCAACGATGTTCGGCAGACTAAGTCCGCCCGACAACTTAAAAATGCTACAGCGGATTTCGCTGGCCGGACGGTCACACTAACATACAAACACAATAACCAGGCTGTAGCCCGTGATGTGACGCTGCGCAGCGCCGCTGAAGTCGAAGCCAGTCGCAATACCGATAACCCTAAGGGAAATCTCGGAGTTTCGCCAACCGAGCTGCAAATTAGACGCAGCAGCTGGAGCGCACCGGTTGTGGCCCTAGGTTTTACCAAGCAGTTATTTGAACTGACCCTGAAGGGATTGGGGAGTGCGTTCTCCGGTCTGGGGTCGATTATTGCCGGTGCGCTAACCGGTAATCAGCAAGCCCGTTCTAATGGCAGCGTACGGGCCACAGAACAGATTGGCGGCCCAGTAGCTATCGGCGCCATACTTTGGGGCAGCGGCACACTGGGCATTCTGTTCGTATTGATGATTATCGCCATTATTTCACTGACGCTAGCTTTAATTAACGCTTTACCGGTTCCGGCGCTAGACGGTGGCCGGCTGGCTTTAATTTTATTCTCACGCCTGCTGCTCAAGCGGCCGCTTAGCCGAAGGGTTGAGGAACGGATTGTCGGCACCAGCATGGCCTTGATTTTGGGGCTGCTAGTCCTAATAACAATCGTCGATGTCCGCCGCTTTCTCTAAAAACTCGTCGCTGCCTAGCGCTTCATCTGAACGTGCCAGTTTTTATAGTGAAGCTGATTGTGAAGGAAGGGAAAAACGCCTTGGGTGATGCGGAAGGAGGGACCCGCCCGCCCGCAGCCGCAGAAGAACCCAGTGTGAGTGGCGAGCACGGAAGGGGGGTTGCCTGGAGCGGCAGGACCCATGGATTTTTCCGTTCTAGTCAACGACGTCATAAGGATCTTGGTAACCCGTGGTTAGTGGTTCTTATAACGTTTGTTATTTTTTTCGTCAGCCAGTTTGCGGCCGCTATTATCGCGGCTCTGGGCCTGGCGATTTTTAAGCCCGATGCCTCTATCACTAGTATTTTAAATCAGTCGGCGCCGGTCCAATTCTTTTACGTTTTGGTCGCCGAAGGGCTGGTTTTTGGGCTAACCATAGCAGTTGTTAAAAAATGGCGGCAGCTCAAACTGTCTGCTGTCGGCCTAGGCCGGCTGCCAAGATGGTCTGATTTTACAAAAGCGCTTGGCGGAGCGGCCGTTTTTTACGCCCTTTTGATTACCTCATCGGTTCTTATAAGCATCTTCATACCTGATCTTGATACTGATGAGCTGCAGGACGTTGGGTTTGATGCCCTGAATTCGTCACTCGATACGCTTTTAGCCTTTACGGCCTTGGTTTTTCTGCCGCCAATCGGCGAAGAAACCCTTATGCGGGGCTACTTATATTCTGGCCTGCGAGCACGGATGGGCTTTATTTATGCCATGCTGATAACCAGTGTTTTTTTTGGTGTCGCTCATCTTGGTACTGGTTCTTCCGGCGCGCCGCTTTGGATAGCCGGCATCAATACCTTTTTACTGTCACTAGTTTTAGTCTATCTGCGCGAACGGACAGGCGCGCTCTATGCGCCGATGCTGGTTCATGCCGCTAATAACCTCATCGCCTTTGGCATCCACTTCCGCTAGACTTTTGCGCCGCCTAGCCTGCCAGCCAGCGCAGTCGGCTGCACTGCTGGACTCTTGGCAAATCGTGGCGTTGCCAGCTGCGGTACTCCTTCACTGTATGTTAAATACAATTCAATCCGTTCCTCGCTGGCGCCTAGCGCTTTGCTCAAGCGCAAAACCCTAGTTTTAATCTGATACACTATATCTTAAGACAATGAGACGCAGTCAATTATTCGTCAAGACACGCCGCCAAACTCCGGCCGATGAAGAAGCGCGCAACGCAAGACTTTTGATCCGCGCTGGCTTTATCCATAAGGAGATGGCCGGCGTTTATAGTTATTTGCCGCCTGGCAAAATGGTTCTCGATAACATCAAGCAGATTATCCGTGAAGAAATGAATGCCATCGGCGGTAACGAAGTTTTAATGTCGACACTGCAGAATAAAGAGCTGTGGGAAGCGACCAACCGCTGGGATGATAAGGAAGTGGATAACTGGTTCAAAAGTAGGTTGGTTAGCGGAACCGAAGTTGGCATCGGTTTTACGCACGAAGAGCCGTTAACCAATGCGCTCAAGCACTTCGTAAGCTCATACAAAGACCTGCCAGTGTACCCTTATCAGATTCAGACTAAGTTCCGGAACGAGCTGCGGGCTAAGAGCGGCCTACTGCGGGGAAGGGAATTTCTGATGAAGGATCTATATTCCTACAGCCGCAGCCAACAGGAGCACGATGAGTTCTACGAGAAGATTGCCGGCGCTTATTTCAAAGTTTTCTCCCGGTTGGGATTTAGCGAAAGCATAACCTTTAGGACATTTGCCAGCGGCGGCGTATTTAGCCAGTTCAGCGACGAGTTCCAGGTACTTAGCCACATCGGCGAAGATACCATTTACGTAGACAAAGCTAAAAAAATCGCCGTAAACAAGGAAGTATACAGCGATGAGGTACAAGCCAAACTCGGGCTGAACAAGTCTGATTTAAGCGAGGAGCAGGCCGTGGAGGTGGGCAATATATTTCCGCTTGGCAGCAAATACTCCGATGCGCTAGGGCTTTACTTCACTGATGAAAATGGCCATAAACAGTCGATTATCATGGGGTGTTACGGCATAGGTATCAGCCGGCTGATGGGACTGCTAGCCGAGCACTTTGCCGATGATAAAGGTCTGGTCTGGCCGGTCAGTATAGCCCCCTTTAAGGTCTATTTAATCCGTCTGGGCAGTAGTCCAACAGTAGTCGAAGCCGCCGATTCGGCTTACGAGCAGTTGACACGTGCCGGGGTTGGAGTAATATATGATGACCGGGATGCGAGCGCCGGTGAAATGTTCGCTGACGCCGACCTTATGGGCATACCAGTTCGGGTGGTGATAAGCGAAAAAACACTCATTAGCGCCAGCGCCGAACTCAAACTCCGCACTTCTAAAGAACCGCAAATAGTCCCCGCTCAAGCCCTGGCACAAACACTGGAAAAACAGCTTCAAAATTGATATAATTCCCAACACAAAAAAGGTTGGGATTAGCTAGAAGCCCTAAAGAAAGGTTCTGTAGTTCCGATTATGAAAAAACTCTTCAAACTAACTCAGGACGGCGTTGATGAGCTCAAACACGAGCACACTGAGTTGGTTGGCATGCGTGCAGAAATAGCCGAACGTATTAAGCAGGCCCGCGAACTGGGCGACTTGTCTGAGAATGCCGAATACCAGTCTGCTCGCGAAGAGCAAGACCGTTTAGAGACTCGCATTTCGGAGGTCGAGCAGGTACTGCGCAGCACCCAGATTATTAAGAAGCCGAAAACTCATAATGCTGTTACGCTTGGCAGCAGCGTCAAGCTAAAGTCCGCCAGCGGCAAGACTCAGCAATTCCAGGTCGTTGGCACTATGGAAGCCGATCCATTGCGCGGCAAAATCAGCGATGAATCTCCCTTGGGCAAACTGTTAATGGGTAAAAAAGTCGGTGATAAAGTTCTATTGAAAAACTCACCCAGCATCAACTACAAAATTACATCCATATCCTAGCTTTTCTCAGTGCGCATTACATTGTCAGCGGCTGCAGTACTACTTCACTGTATGTTAAATACAGCTCAGTCCGTGCTTCACCGCTTCCTTGTACTGCATCACTGAAAAAACTAGGTCTCCTGTGGTCTTTACACTCTAACCTATAACCTCTAACCTATAACCTAGATATGCAGTGGCTTAATAAAGTCGTTGATAAGGTTGTGGCGGCTCATCCGGGAGGAGAAATTCTAATAGAGTCGGGCGTATCGCCCTCAGGGGTGTATCACGTTGGCACTCTGCGCGAAGTACTGATTTGTGATGCCATATTATTAGAACTTCGGCGACGCGGCCGCATGGCTAAACACGTCCATTATGTCGACGATTTGGATCCGCTGCGCAAAGTGCCGGCCAATGTACCGGCCGAATATGAGCAATATTTAGGCCGTCCATATTGCGACATACCGGCACCCGATAGTTCAAACCAGAGTTATGCTGACTTCTTTCTGGGAGACTTTTTAGGGGCCGCCAAAGAGTTGCATATTGATATGGAAGTGGTTCGTAGTCACCAAAAGTACCGTTCCGGCGCCATGACCGGACTCATTGAAAAAGCTTTGCTAGCGGTTGATGATATCCGTCGTATTATCGAGCAAGTCTCCGGCCGCAAATTGGAAAAAGACTGGGCTCCTATCCAGGTCATGGAAGGGGAGTATCTTAAAAGTCGCCGCTTCGTCTCTATAGATACGGCTTCCAAAGTAGTTACTTATCTGGATCCGGCAGATAAAGAGGTGTCCATAAGCTACGCCCAAGGCCAGGTTAAACTCAACTGGCGGGTGGATTGGCCGGCGCGCTGGCGGTTGCTAAAAGTTGACGTCGAACCATTCGGCCGTGACCACGCCACCAAAGGTGGAAGCTATGACACCGGCGCGGCGATTATCGAACAAGTTTTCGGAGCCGCGCCGCCGATACCGCTACCGTATAACTTCATCAATCTGACCGGCGAGACCAAGAAGATGAGCAAAAGCAGCGGTAACATAATCGCCATATCTGAGATGACCAAAGTATTACCGGCCGAAGCCATCCGTTACTTCACGCTTCGTTACCCGCCGCCTAAGCAGTTGTTCTTTGACCAGGCCCACGGCGTTACCAAACTAATAGACGATTACGCCGAGCTTTTGGCCAAAAAAGATAAGACCGATGATGATAAACAGCTGATTGAAATCTGCAGTGTCGGTCATGACACGACTGTCAGTTCAGTGCCTTTTTCACACTTGGTAGCCAGCTATCAGGCGGCGCTAAAGGATAGCGATAAGACACTCGAAGTACTGGCCCGTACCGAATATCAAACTGCAGTCGAGGCCCAGCGCGACATTATAAGCAGAGAGCTGAAATTCATTGACAGCTGGCTGGCCAAATGGGCGCCGGCGGAAATTAAATTTGCATTGCTCAAGCAACTGAATCCAGCGGATTTTTCGCAAGCCGAAAAAGATTATCTCATCTCGTTGAGTCAAAAAATTACCCAAGCTCCGGCGACGGCCGATGGCGAGTGGTTCCACAAGGCGATTTATGAACTCAAGGAGTCGCGCCGCATGTTTCCGGAACAAGTTTTTGAACCTCTGTACAGAGCTTTAATCGGCCAAAAATCAGGCCCGCGGGCCGGCTGGTTTTTGTCGATTCTACCACGTGACTGGTTAATCAAGCGGCTCAAACTGGAGAAATAGTCAATGGCGCGTGATGTGGCGATAGCCGCTTATAATCTGAGCAAGCAATACAGCGGTACTAAGAATTATGCCGTCCGCGGGCTTGATTTTGACATCAAAAACGGTGAAGTTTACGGCTTCTTGGGGCCAAACGGCGCCGGTAAGACTACCACCATACGACTGCTTATGAACTTCATCCAACCGACGCTTGGAGAAACTAAAATACTTGATTTGGACAGTGTCAACGATTCGGTCGAAATCAAATCTAGAGTGGGCTATCTATCGGGTGAAATAGCTTTTTATAACAAAATGACCGGCTACCAATTCTTGGAATATATGTCCCAGCTGCAGCCGCCGAAACGCCCAGGTTACCAAAGGCAGCTCATCCGTTTGTTTGAGTTTTCCGCCAGAGGCAAAATCGGCGCACTTTCCAAAGGTAATCGCCAAAAACTCGGTATCATCCAGGCTTTTATGCACGAGCCACAGGTGCTGATTCTGGACGAGCCAACAGGCGGTCTTGACCCACTCATGCAAGAAGCGTTTTATGAGCTGGTACGCCAAACCAAAGCCCGCGGCGCGACTTTTTTTATCAGCAGTCACAACTTAAGCGAGGTCCAAAAAATGTGCGACCGCATCGGTTTTATCCGCGAGGGCAAGCTCATAGCCGAGCAAACAATCGGCGATTTTTCCAAGGAATCGACTCAAGCATATGATATTTCCTTTGCTAAGGACGCGCCGCTGACCGAACTTAAGCGAATCAGAGGAGCTAAGGTATTTACCCATACGAGCCGTTATGTAACAGTTAGAATAAGGGGCGATTTAACGCCGCTGTTCGCTATCTTGACCGGCCATAAAGTAAACAGTTTGGACCGCCGTGAATCAGCCCTCGAAGAAGAATTTCTGTCTTTTTACAGGGGCAGGGGAGGCAAAAAGTGATTCCAATTATCCGATGGACGCTGTGGCAGCGCCGTTGGTCGGTTTTCTGGTGGTGTGTCGGTATAACGGCCTTTTTGGCTTTAAGTTTGGGGTTTTATCCGGCTGTCAGAGACCAGGCGGCCGAGCTTAATCAGGCGTTGGAAAATATTCCTAAAACCGCCAGAGCTTTCATAACCGACCAATCTGACATCCTGTCGCCTAGAGGATTTTTGAGCGCCCGGGTCTTTTATTTGTTGCTGCCTCTAATCCTGAGCGTGTTGACAATTAATCTCGGCAATAGCTTGCTGGCCAAGGAAGAAAACGAAGGCACATTAGAGCTTTTGCTGTCACGGCCAATATCGCGCGCCCGGCTTCTGACCGCCAAAGCCCTGAGCGGCTTAATAATATTAGCGATAGTCGGCGGCGTGGCGCTGATCGATATTCTGATTCTGAGCCGGTTGGTAGGCATTGAGGTCCCGCTGGCTGACATTGCTTTGGCGACCTTGCTCTGCCTGCTGTTCGTACTATCAATCGGTTGCATCGCCTTTTATATGAGCTCTGTTGGCCAACGGGGCAGATTAGCCGGTGTTGGCATAGCGGCCTTTATCGGTCTTGGCAGTTATATTGTCTCTTCGCTAACCTCATTGGCGGATTGGCTAAAGTGGCCGGACAAGTTCCTGCCATATCACTATTACCGGCCGGGAGAAGTGCTCAATGGTTCATATGACTGGGGTTGGGCGTGGTTATTTGTGATTATCATCGTGACTCTGGGAATTTTGTCTTGGGCATCATTCCGCAGAAGGGATATCGGTTAGGCTAATTATTATGGCTGCTGACGATAAACAGACTGCCATTTTGGCTGCCGGCTGTTTTTGGGGAGTGCAATATTATTTTGATCAGGTTCCCGGGATAGTTGAAACAGAGGTTGGATACATCGGTGGAAAGGTCGACAATCCATCGTATGAGCAGGTTTGCAGCCATACAACCGGCCATGCCGAAGCCACCAAGATTACTTTCGACCCCAAAAAGGTTAGCTATGAAACGCTGTTAAAGCACTTCTTTAGAATCCACGACCCGACTCAGCTCAACAGGCAAGGACCGGATGTCGGCGACCAATACCGCTCAGCCATTTTTTACCTGAATGATGGGCAAAAAGAGCAGGCCCGGAAAACGCTTGACTTGTTAAGTAATTCTAAAAAGTACGACAAGCCAATAGTAACCACGCTGGAGAAGGCCGGCCAATTCTGGCCCGCCGAGCGGTATCATCAAAAGTACACAGAGCGCACCGGGCTAGGTATGTGCCATGTTAATTACGCCCCGGTGTAGGGTAGAATAATACTAATGGTCAAAGTTAAGAGTAGTGCCAAGCGTCTTAACAATTGGCTAAAAGCCACTAATAAACTTTGGCTGGTAAGCGGCGCGCTGGTTACCATTATGCTTATCGCGACCGCCGTTATTTGGCAGACAAAAAATAGCAATAACAGCGCAATAAGTTCTAAAGTCGTAAATGTGACTGATGTGTGTGCGCAGAAAAACACTATCTCCTTTACATGCTACAAAGTTGAGCTAAACGATATCGTTGATAAGCACAATTCCGAATCGGCATTCGCGCTGCTTAAACAACAGTATTCGTCAGTACCATATGTTAAAAGCCAGTGTCACCAGCTAGTCCACGTCGTTGGCCGGGCGGCTTACGCCAAATATGGTAACTTGGGGGATGCTTTTACTCACGGCGACCAATTCTGCTGGGCGGGTTATTACCACGGTTTGATGGAGCAGATTGCAGATGAGAGAGGTACCGATAAGTTCTTATCCAGCCTCAACCAAAACTGTGCATCGATCGCCAATCAGGTCCGTTATTCATTTGATCACTACAACTGTGTACACGGCCAAGGCCACGGCGTGATGGAAGCCCTGAAGGGTGACCTGTTCAAAGCCTTGAAAGCCTGCGACGAAGTCAGAGATAGCTGGGGACGAACATCATGCTACGGTGGAGTTTTTATGCAGAATATAATGATCGCCCAGAGTCCGGATGAGACGGTAGACCATACCACGGCATACTTAAAAAACGACCAGCCGATGTATCCCTGTACAGCGGTCGGAACCCAATACAAAGACCAGTGCTACCTAATGCAAACGTCGCATGCCCTCCGAGTAAAAAATTATGATTTCGGGCAAGTATTCGGGCTATGTAAACAAGTCGAGGATGCTTTCCGGATAACTTGCTATAGAAGCTTAGGGCGGGACGCTTCAGGCCAGACAGTTAGCGATGTAGAGGGGACTAAATTGAAATGCCTGCTGGGTCCAGATGTTGAATCCAGGCAGTATTGCGTAATGGGGGCTGTAACTGATTTTGTAGCCTATTTCCATGACGACCAGAAAGCCAAAGAACTATGCGCCAGCTTGCCGGGAGAACTTCAAGAAAAATGCTACAACGCTGCCAACTCTACCGCCTCTACCTTTTAGGCGCTAAAGACTCCGGTTAGGGTATGCTCCTCGGTAATGTGGCCTTCCATAGCTTTTTTGAGCCCATCTCGACCGGTTTGGGGCGGCAGGCTCAAGGGTTTATCAAGCGCATACAGCTCAAAGATATAGCGATGTGTACCTGAGGGCGGGCAAGGCCCCATGTATCTATTCTGGTTATTGCTGTTCAAACCCTGGACGGCTCCAACCGGCACGGAATTGACGGCGACGGCCTCGGTATTTACTGGAATACCCCACATCGTCCAATGAACATAATCGCCAACCGGAGCATCAGGGTCGTGCATTATTAGAGCCAGGCTTTGGGCTCCTGGCGGTACTTTAATAAAGTTTAATGGTGGCGAGACATTCTGGCCTTTGCAGGTATATTGCGGCGGGATGGCAGCACCTTCCCTAAATGCCGGGCTGACGATTCGCATAACTTCGGCGCCTCCTTATCTAGTTCTATTATCTCACTAAATATGCCGAAGTCGCTTAAAAGGCCGGTATATAATAGATTAGTAATGGTTAAGCTTCTGATTTTGATTTTGATCGGATTGGCACTGACGTTTTTTGGCTACAGAGCTTTTTTATCCGGCGATTCACCGGTTAATTTGCCGGGATACGATTCCACCAGCCCAACAGATGCCATCCAGGGCTCCAAAGACGCTGTCCAGCAAAGCCAGGGTGTGCAGGACAAACTCAACAACTCCGCCCAAGACCAATTATCGCAATAGAGAGTGCGTAAGCGAGAATCTCTTTTTGATCAACACTCGAGAAAACAGAGCGAGCTCGGACTGCTTGGACGAGCGACCATCTTGTTTTCGATGTGTTGAGAGAAAAGGGGTTCGAGCGGCTCTACGGCTCTCTTGATTGATACTTTTTGACGGTATCGTTGATGGCTTTGCTTAGGTTCTTTAAGTCTTGCAAGTTGTTCATCCGCACAGCTGCCACCACATCGGCATGCAGATGGTCTTCGTGCTGTTGCCGCGCCTGAAAGAACAATACTGTTGGCTCTCCTTTATCACTGACCAAAATTACGTGTCCATCGGTAGTTACCACGGGCACCGTGTAGTTCAAATTGACATTTTGCTGCGAGTCCATTGTGCCATTATATCCTAAATCAAAAACGCCCACTGTTGCCTAAACAGTGGGGGCTTTGCGCTGATTGCATTCTCGGCAATTCTCCCGTGGGTACCGTTGGGATTTTAACGCCCGGCCGGGCGCTGAACAGCCTGTCTCCTTTACCCCAGCGAGGGCACAGGCAGCGTGAGGACTACTGCTTTGCTTCGTCCGGAGACTTCGAGGCTCCTAGTGAGAGCTGCTTTCTAGAACCGCCGCTCCTCTATAAAACCGCAAATTTTTGCGAGCCAGCAAGCGACACATGTGTGGCAGCCAATACCTTGCGAGCATCGACTGGTGTCGCTTCGATAATATGCCTTGACGCATACCCGCGTCAATGATTTGGAAATTTTTTACAACATAAAATAAACATAAACGCAATTCATGGGCTCTTTTGGTTAAAAAGGGGTATAATTATGGCATACAAAGGAGGATTTGGAGATGGCAGAACAGGCAATCGGTGTGGTTACACACTACTACGGCCAGCCGGGTGTGGCCGTGGTCAAACTAAACAAGGACTCAGCTCTTAAAAAGGGCGACAAAGTCCAAATCAAAGGCAATAGCGTTGATTTCACGCAGACCATAGGTTCGATGCAGGTCGAACATTCCGAAGTCGATTCGGTCAAAGCCGGCGACGACTTTGGCCTTAAAGTCGACCAGAAAGTCCACGAGGGCGACCAGCTCTATGCAGTCTAACAATAAAGGCTACGGGGTTATCGTCTGGCTTATAACTTTAGTGGTTATAGCCGGAATTGCCGCCGCCGGCTGGTACGTGTTTATCAGAGAAGAAAAGGCTACCACTTCGCCCGGCACTTCACAAACAGCGTCTGGCGATGAACAAGCTGTAAGCTTCGCCACGCCTAAAAAGAGTGCCCATTTCGAATCAAGCACCCCGGTGCATGCCGCAACGCTTCCTGCCGTTCCGGTAGACGTAGTCATTGATTTCAACTTTGATTTAGCCGCTAACTCAGAAATCAAAATCATCAAAGACGGCAAAGATTACGGGGTAGGTGATAAGACTATCGATTCCAACAAGCTGTCTATGCGCCGCCAGATGGATAAGAACGCTCCCGATGGCATTTACACGGTCGAGTATAAAGCCT
This sequence comes from Saccharimonadales bacterium (SeqCode), assembly GCA_036507655.1. Classification (GTDB taxonomy): domain Bacteria; phylum Patescibacteriota; class Saccharimonadia; order Saccharimonadales; family UBA10212; genus 2-01-FULL-49-22. The sequence goes on along the minus strand of DATCIS010000014.1, from coordinate 2,090 downwards.
GTTGGCCGGATGGCTCCTGCCACGATGGAATGCACCAGTTTGCCATCGATTCTAAGCTGCAAAGCAGCTATCAGGATATGCGTGGCCAAAGCTCGCTAACCATCAAGCTCTCAGACATCAAATTTCAGCCAAGGAGCGTCATAATCAGCACCGGCACCAAGATCACTTGGATAAACGATGATGAAGTTACGCACTACGTTAATACCGATTCACACCCAGCGCACACTCATGTTTTAGACTTAAACTCCAAGGCGCTTTCAAAAGGTGATAGCTTCAGCTACACCTTCTCCAAAACCGGCGCCTATCCATACCACTGCAGCGCCCACGCCGATCAAATGACAGCCACAATCGTGGTTATCTAAAAACTATTTCTTGTTCGATTTTTTGGGAGGCTTGTAGCCCGGGACGCGGCCGGTGCCGAGCACGTAGCCGAGTAGCAGACCGATGGCCAAAAAGCCCAAACCGGCAACCACAATCGACGTCATGTCGTCGGACCCGTAGCCCCCATAGTTAGCCAAATAATTCATACCGTAATTATACTAGCATATCGACCAAACCATAAGCACTATTCGTAATAACGAGATATAATTTAGCTCAATGAAGCATAAGCCCAATCAGCGTGGCTTTCATCACATTGCGTTGGTGTTAGCTGTGTTGGTTTTAGCCGCAGCCGGCTTTGTTGGTTGGAGGGTAATCGAAAAGAGTCGCAACGGTCAATCTGGCAACATCACCAGCATCTTCAAATCGTCAGGCACGGCTGAAGAAAAAGCCATCAAAGCCGGGAAGTATCTATCGAACAATAAATGCGAGGGGACGGGCAAGCTGACATTCACCCATCTGCCAATGCGCAAGCAAGACTTCTCAATACTAATTCCCTATGGGCTGGTAGTTGGAGACCACGTTACTCCTATCGACCACCAGTATTTCTCCCCGGCAGATTATAATTCCCCGCGCGATGCTTACCCTGTCTATGCCATGGCCGACGCCACAATCACTGATATCCAGCCCCGCACCAATGAGCGGGGAACAGAATATCGATTTGTGTTTGCGCACAGTTGCACATCGCTTTATTACTACGATCTGGTAACCAGTCTTAGCGGCAAGATAAAAGACGCTTATGACAAAAATCCCAAAGATATTAACCTGCCAGTCAAAGCCGGCGAGCAAGTTGGCAAAATAGGCGGCCAGACACTTGATTTTGCTTATTGGGATACGGATAAGCCGCTAACCGGCTTTATCAAACCATCCAGTTACGACGCTGAAGGGTGGAAAATCTACACCGCCGACCCATACCCACGCTATACAAAAGAGCTAAGAGAGCTGTTGACCGCCCGCAACCCGCGCACCGCCGAGCCGATTGCCGGCAAAATTGATTACGACCAACCCGGCAAGCTCATCGGCAACTGGTTTTTGGAGGGCACGAATGGTTACGCCGGCCGCCAAGGCACCCAGGGCCCAACCTATGCAACCGGTCACTTGTCTTTTGCGCCGGAGCATTTAGACCCGACTTTCTTTGTCATCTCAACGGGAGATTACAATGGGCAACCCGCTCAGTTCATCACAAAATCCAACAACCCAAATCCTGCTCAAGTTACTCAAGCAACCGGCCTTGTAAAATATGAACTGGTCCAGCTTAATTACCTTAAAGCAGATGGTACTTTCTGGGATCGTACTTCATTCGCCAAAGCGGTTAAAGCCGACAATTCAAATTCGGTGGTCGGCGTAGTGCTTGTCCAATTAATCGACGGCGGTAATAAGCTAAAGTTCCAGGCCTTCCCGAACAAAAACGCCACCCAAGTCAGCGGCTTTACCTCACTCGCCAAAACTTATACCAGGTAGTGAACTTGTTCTACTACTTGGCTACGGACGCTAAACGGCCTGCATTCCTTCCGAACTTGTCCGCTTCAGCCATTGGCGACGGCGGAAAACAGGGGTATAATTAGCTTAAGTTGGAGTTTTTGGTCGTAAAATAAAGCGGCTGATAAATCAGATTAATGCAATTCGAAGAAACCGGTAACATAAGCCACCCTTATAAGATTGTTTTCGAAGGCGAAGAAATAGATGTCGCTAAAGCTGTATTCAGGGAAGAG
>DATCIS010000013.1:0-16506 GCA_036507655.1 Saccharimonadales bacterium (SeqCode) | reverse complement strand
TCGAAAGTTCAATTCAAAGCTGGTTACGGCCGCTCCGGGCACATTAATTAGAAGCCCACGTGCGCCATTTTTGAGTACAACTTCACTAACTGTATGCTTCATTGAGGCATCCTACTTTTTATGACGTCTTTTAGCGGCTTTTTTGCGTTGGCGTTCGGCTTTACGGGCTTTTTTACGTTCGACTTTGAATCGGGCCTGCTGGGCCTGTTCCTCTTCAGTGTCTATAAAATCAGACTCCGTGAAAGTTACGGTGCTGGTGACTTGGCTGGCATTGTCCACTGAACTGCGGGCCGCTCGGGTCAATTCGGTTTCTACCGGCCGGGCCATATCCTCTTGCGGCATTGGCTGGGCGTGCATTATGGCCCGGACGATATCGTGCCGCACCGTTTCCTGCATCTCATCAAACAGCCGCTGCCCCTGCTTACGATACTCTACCAATGGGTCTCGCTGGCCAACGGCAATCCAGTGAATACCCTCGCGCAGATGCTCCATATTTTCCAGATGCTGCATCCATAAGTTGTCCAGAATCTGCAAGTATACATCACTCTCGATCTTGCGGAACATCTCAGCACCGAAACTTTTTTCTTGTTGTTCATAAAGCTTAATGGCCGTTCTTTGTAACTCGGATTCGAACTTGTCGGCCGCGCTATCGAATAGTTTGTCAAGCGTTGGCTCGTCAAATGGGAAGACCTCGCTTAACACTGCCTCAAAGGCTTCAGTCATTGAATCGGGATGAGCTACGAGCGCCGCAACTTCTTCGCTGATGAATTTCTTGACCCTAGGACTAATATCTTCAGCCCGCAAAACTTCGCTGCGCAGCGCGTAAACGGCCTTACGGTGGCGGTTCATGACGTCGTCGTACTTGACGACATTCTTACGCGTATCAAAGTTAAAGCCCTCGACCTTTTTCTGGGCCGACTCCAAGCTTCTGGTTATCATGCGGCTTTCAATCGGCGTGTCTTCATCGACTTTTAGCCTGTCCATTATGGCCGCGATGCGCTCGCCGCCATAAATTCGCATCAGATCGTCCTGGCAAGAAACATAAAACTGGCTCATGCCGGGGTCGCCCTGACGGCCGGAGCGGCCGCGCAGTTGGTTATCGATACGACGAGCCTCATGCCTCTCGCTGCCAAGTACAAATAGACCACCGAGCTTGACAATTCCTTCACCAAGCACGATATCCGTACCGCGACCGGCAATGTTGGTCGCCAGTGTCACCGCTCCTTTCTCACCGGCTTTGGCGATAATCAGTGCTTCGCGCTCGTGGCTCTTGGCGTTCAGAACCTCATGTGGAACGGAAGCGCTTTTTAGTAGCCGGCTCAAAAGTTCATTTTTCTCGACGCTAACAGTGCCCAAAAGCACCGGCTGGCCTTTCTTTTGCAGCTCGGCGACGTGTTTGACGATCGCCCGGAACTTGCCGGCCTCGGATTTATAAATTCTGTCAGTCAGATCGTCGCGTACCATCGGCATATTGGTCGGCACTTCAACCACGTCCATTTTGTAAACCTGGTGGAATTCTTCCTCCTCGGTCTTGGCCGTACCGGTCATACCAGCCAATTTCTTATACAAACGGAAGTAATTTTGGAAGGATATGGTAGCCAGCGTCATGGTCTCTTCTTTGACTTCAACGCCTTCTTTGGCCTCAATCGCCTGGTGTAACCCTTCGTTATAACGTCGCCCCCGCAGCAAGCGCCCGGTAAAGTCATCGACGATGACAATTTCGCCTTCGTTTGTCACAACATAATCCTTATCCCGGTTAAAGAGCGCTTGGGCGCGCATGGCTTGTTCTAGATGGTAGATAGTACGTAGGTTCTCGGTTGAATAAAGCCCCTGGATACCTAAGATTTTCTCGACAAACTCCACGCCAGCATCGGTTAGGATAACGCTGCGGCGTTTTTCATCTTTTTCGTAATGCTCGGTTTCTTTTAGCTGGCGTACAACTTTGGCAAATTGGTCATAGGCCGCGGCTGAAGCCGTAGCTGGGGCCGATATAATCAGCGGCGTGCGGGCTTCGTCAATCAAGATTGAGTCAACTTCGTCGACAATCGCGTAGTGGAGCTCGCGTTGGCGCAGTTGGTCTACTTCGCGCACCATGTGGTCCCGCAAGTAGTCGAAGCCGAATTCGTTGTTGGTGCCGTATGTGATATCGGCTTGATAAGCATCCTGTCGCGTTGCAGGGCGTAGGTGCCTAAATCGCGGGTCAACATGATCTTTATTGTCGAACTCAGGGTCATACACATAAGATTGGTCGGGTATCACCACACCGGTGCTCATACCTAAAAAGTCATAAATCTGGCCCATCCAGCCAGCATCTCGTTGCACCAGATAATCGTTAACCGTTACTACGTGCACACCCTTGCCTTCAAGAGCATTCAAATAAACCGCTAGTGTCGCTACCAAAGTTTTGCCTTCACCAGTTTTCATTTCGGAAACTTTGCCTTCGTGTAACACCATGCCGCCGATTAGCTGTACGTCAAAATGGCGTTGGCCTATTGCGCGGGTCGATGCTTCGCGCACCACCGCAAAAGCCTCAGGTAAAATCTGGTTGAGCGTTTTGCCGGAGGCTAATTGCTTTTTAAGCTCCTCGGTTTTGGCGTGTAATTTGGCATCGGAGAGTTTTTTGTACTCATCAGCCAGCGCGTTGACCTCAGCCACACGCTTCTTCATCCGCTTGAGCGTCCCGGCTTGTGGGTCGCCCAAAATCCGCTTCAAAATTTTCGTACTCGGTAAAATAGCCATAATATAGTTGGGTAGTTGCTAGTGGTTAGTTGTTAGATAAAACTCCAATAAATAGACCATCCTATTGTACCGTAAAAAGCCGGGAGGTTTTAGCGCCGGCGTATTCGGCCAAAAATGCGGCGGATTTTATGGCGCCGCGCTAGGGTGTGTTTGTCTTTATATTTTTTGAGCTGGTTTTTGAGTTTGGCTTCGGCCAAATCAACAGCCGCATTAAGGGTTTCGGCGGTTTGGTTAGTTGTTACAACTTCTTTGGGCAGATGGATTATAACCTCGCACATAAATTGTTTTTTGCCTCTACCCGGCCCGGCTTTGAGCTTTACTTCGGCATGCGCGCTGCGGCGCGCGTGCCGGCTTAACAGATGGTCTATCTTGCCGATTTTTTCTTCCGTATAAGCTGTGAGCTCGGGTTCGACTGCAACGTGCAAGTGGTCGATTTTGAGCTTCATCATATACTCAGCTGACCGCCCATATACGGCCGTAGCGCCACTGGCACGCTAACCTTCCCGCCCTCGGTTTGATAATTCTCAATAATTGCAATCATCAGACGACTGGTAGCCGCTGCTGTGCCGTTGAGAGTGTGCACGTAATTTGTTCCGCCGGAAGCCTTACGATACCTAATATTTAGCCGCCTGGCCTGATAATCGGTAACGTTCGAACAACTCGTCAGCTCGCGATATGATTTATCTAACGGGCTCCAGTACTCGATGTCATACTTCTTATAAGCGGCAGCCCCCAGATCACCGGCAGCGATTCTAACCACACGGTAAGGGATCGATAGTTGTTGGCAGAGTTTCTCCTCCAGTTCTACCATCTTTTGGTGCCAATGTTCACTATCTTCTGGTTTGCAAAAAACGTATAACTCGACTTTATTGAACTGATGCACACGGTAAAGCCCTTTGCTGTGCTTGCCATAGGCGCCAGCTTCCTTACGATAGGCCGGGCTATAACCGGCATAAAGTTTGGGTAGATCTTTCTCGGCTAGAATTTCATCGGCGTGAAAGGCAGTCAAAGGGATTTCAGCGGTTGCTATCAGGTTCAAATCCTGGCCCTCGACTTTATAGATCTGTTCCTCTTCTTTGGTGCGAGCCTTGAAGCCTGTTCCGTCAATCACCCGGCTATTTACTAGATGAGGAACCAACATTGGCAGGAAATTCTGTTTGGCGACGAAATCCATGGCCCATTGCGTTAGTGCCAGTTCGAGCTGGACCAAAGCTCCAGTCGTGAAATAAAACTTGCTGCCGGCTATTTTGGCGCCACGTTCAAAATCCAACAAGCCGCGCTGTTCAGCCCATGTCACGTGGTCGACCACTTCAAAACCTTTATCGGGCGTGTCCCCCCATTTTCGTTCTTCGCGGCTGGCTTCTTCGTCCCCTAGCGGCGTATCGTCCGGAAAAATATTAGGAATCTCTTGGAAACTTTTTTGGAATTCTTCTTCTATCGTGTTTAGATTTTTTTCAAGAGGTGCTATTCGTTCCTTGAGAGCGCGTCCTTTTTCTGTTTCTTCATGAGTCGGTGGTCTACCTTTTATGCTATTAGAAAGCTCGTTTCTTTCTTTCTGAAGCTTCTGGATTTCATCCAGTTTTTCTCGCCGCGATTTATCCTTGTTTAAAACTCCTGGTACGTCAACCTCAAAGCCCTTTTGCTTGGCTTTTTGCTCCACTAACTCGGCGTTCTCCCTAATAAACCGGATGTCTAGCATAGCTTCATTCTATTTCTTCTTACTAACAGCGTCCAGCGTTAATTGAGTACGTGAGCGAGCGTAAGTACAAAATTCGCAAGTTGGGTCATTTTCAGGCATTTCACCTTCAAGTGTCTTTTTGATCTTAAGTAGCGCAGGTTCGACCCATTTGTCGTCGATTTTTTCTTCGATTAGTGTCAGTTCGAATTCCAGCTTCTTATCGAAGGTCTTACCGCCTTTCGCGGCGTTGCAATAAACCCAGTAGCCGGTGTTGCTAACTGTTAGGCCGTTTTGCCGCAGCAGCCATTGGTAAACTCCTAGCTGGCGGCGGTATTGGTTATGCCACGATTCATTCCCGAGTTCGGTGATCTTGCCGGCTTTAGAAGTCGATTTGTAATCTAAAACTATGTATTGGCCCTTGGAATTCTGCCATAAATCATCAATTGCGCCAAAAACCATCAAGTTTGTGGGCTCATGTAGAAACTGGACACCTGTAAAGTTGTGGCGCCAGGCATTGAGTTTGTCGTGGTCTACCGGCTTGGCGTCTATTCCGTATTCGATTTGCAGCGGGTGTTGTTTGCCGTTTTTGCGCAGGACATCGAACTCTTGCTTCAGAAGCTGGTCAACAGCCGAGTTTAGAGTAAATGGCGGGCCTTTTGGGCGGCTGATTTTTAACCTGGCATCCAGCCAAAAACACCTGGGGCAATTGATAAATAAGTCGATTTTGCTGCGACTAATCTTATACGGCGCCGTCTGCCCCGGCTCATATGGCGCCCTCTCATATCTCCTATAGGCCATTATTAAATTTTAACAGTATTGGGTATTTTTTATTCCTCTGGAAGAGCAGTCCGTCAAAAAGGGCGGCTTTAAAAAGCCGCCCGCCATTATTTTTATGTTCTCTAAAATTGAACGTTTACTTCCTTGACCAACGGCCTAAGCTGCTGACCACAATGTAGCCGGCTACTGCGTAGGCTGCCATGGCAAAGAGCGCCACGTAGTCTACTACCCACCCTCGGTTGACCACATCCGTAGATGTGAAAACCCCGCGCAGCGGCTCAAGCAATGGGGCTGTTACAGTGTAGGCCCAGTTGATGAACGACGCGTCAGGGTCCCCGTTAAAGAACCGTAACACGACTCGCAAAAGTAGCAGAATTTCGGCTACCCCTACGAAGAAATGGACCATCGCTGCGACCGATTGCCTGTGAGTGAATGGCATACGCCTCCTCCTTAATTGTTAATAACTTCATCATATTCCTGACTTGGCAAATTATCAACAAATATCCACTGCCTTATGGCAAGTTAAAACAGTTAGTGATTGTTTTTATTCAATACAGACAATTTCGGATTCAGTAGTCGGCATATAAGGATAAGGCCCGCAGGGCGAGCAGCGCCAAATGTATGAACCTACCCCTTCACTGAACAGTGGACAAAATGGTGGTTTTGTATACGTCCAAGGGGCAGGCAGAGGCTCCGGTAAAGGCACGAGGCTGCCATCATCGGCCGGCGGTACCGGCATAGTCGCAGACGAGCTAGACTGGCTGGTTTCAGATTTTTTGGCCGCCTCAGCCGAGGCTGGTAGCTGGCTCGGACTTTGGGACTCGTTATCGATTCCCGAGACATTAAGTTCAGATAGGTCTTGTGAGGCCTGACGCTGTCCGGCCGCCGGGCTTCTAAGCAAAATAAAGACTACAGCGGCTAGTGTCAGAAGGATTATCCAGACGTAAAATCGACTAATTTTGCGCCAATTGAGATTTTTCATATAATTACAGTTTCATAATATCCCCATTTGCGCAAACTGACAAGTTATTATTTAGAAGTTAATGTCTGTGCTTGTTTTCTAGTTCATGTATGCGTCTGTGATCTAACCCGTAGTAATGGGCTACCTCATGCCAAACGGTGTGCCGTACGTGTTCCCGCAGTTCCTCTAAGCTGTTACTCATCAGTAAAGCTGGGTTTTTAAAAATAGTAATTTTATCTGGTAAAACCTTGGTTGTTCCCTGCCGCCGGGGCAGCGGTACTCCTTCATAAAGCCCAAATAAAAGCTCTCCTCGGAACAGATTGAGTCTGGCTCGCTGCTCGGGCGTCGGATCGTCCTCGATTATAAAAGCCACGTCCTTCAAGTATTTTTGGTAAAGCGGCGGAATGGCGTCAATGCCTTCGGCCACCACTTTCTCAAACTCCTCATGACTCAGCGATAGCATACAAATTATGATATAGGATAGTTCCTCAGGAAGGTAGCCAGAGCGCCGGATTCATTCCGCGCCCTGTGCGATAGGAAACCCCGAAGGGGTATCTTATAAGGCGGCAGCCGTAATTACCAGCCGCCGCCTCCACCACCGCCGCCTCCTCCTCCGGAACCGCCACCGCCGCCAAAACCACTGCCGCTGGAGCTTGATGGCGATACGAAGGTTTGGGAGCTGGCTGCTGAGAAACTACTAACCGAACCGGCTAAATAACCGGTGTTAAATGCCGCCCAGTTGCCTTGGTACCATTCTGGTGGTTCTTTATAGATGTTGGCAAATTGCTTGGCCCAATCCTTCTCCAGACCAAATAGGATGGAGTACGGCAGGAGGGTTTCGAAAAGTTTGACTTTCATCTGCGGGTCGTTAGGGTCAAATGACCCTTGGGCGATTTTCTCGGCCCCCTCCGGGCTTTGGCCGAATTTTAACCTGTCAGCCTCGGCTAGTTTAATATAATCCTTTAACCCCAGCAGAGCATCATTGGCCGCGACACCAAACTCTGTGCGTGCCGGCATGATGAAGGCGAACAGCAACATAATTGCCGCCGTTGCTACAATGCCTAAACCCAGCACAATCAGCGGGCCAAAGAAGAACAAAAAAATACCGGCACCAAAAATGCCGCCAGCCCAGCCTAAATAACCGTTACGTACCTTTTTGGGATTCTTTATAAAATAACCGCTTTTGGATAATTGATTGGCTAACCAGTCCTCCAAATCTTTCATTTTTTCGAACAGCTTCCGTGACCGTTTTGCTTCAACCCCGAGTTCGTTAATTGAAATCTGCCTGCCAACTTTGGCGCTGCTACCGAATATCAACTCAACCGCCAACTTAAGCTCGGTTGGTAAATCTTTGGGCTCTTTATCAAGCTTCAGCCTATAGTCCCGGCTGTCTGGCCGGAGCCGTTTTTTTTGATTGACTTCGTAGATTGTCAGATACCTTCTGACCGCCAATTCGATAATGGCTGCGCTAAAGGCTGGGTTGCGCAGTTTCTGCTGCAATACAAAGTCTGAGCTTAGAGCGGTAAGGCCTCTGGGCGGCTGGTATTCGGCAACGATAACACCCCTGCCCTTTGGGTCGTCGCCGAACTGCCGCCAGCGGCGGAACATAAAGACAAACGCGGCCGCTGGCGGCAGTGCTATGGCCGCCGTTGCCCCAGCAATTTTAGCCTGGCGAATTCGTTGCTCACGGGCGATTTCCGGTCCCGGTAGAAAAGTATCTTTATTGAAAGCGATGGCTAAAGTCAGTGTCTCGTATGGCTTTAGTGCATCTGTTGTAGTCACAGAAATAACTGTTTCATTAACGGCCGGCTGTTGTCTGATTTGACACCCCGTTTGGTCAGTTGAGCCTGCAGCGCCGGCGTAGCAGATTTGACGGTCTTGGAGCTGTGTAACTAAATCTTTGGCAATATGGACTGTGGCGTTGATTGTCTCGAAGCTCTGTGACCACTGGTCGCCATTGACGTCCCAATAGAATTCATCATGGTCATCGAGTAGGTTGGCCACATTGCGCATTTGATAGCTAATGATGTAGGTTTGTTCGCCGTGTACAAATTGATCGGCGTCACCAATTTTCAGAACCAGGTTATCGTTCTGCTCATAGGTACTGTAGTTTCGCGACAGGCCCTTATCATTTAGAACACTTTTAACCTCCAAGCTGAGTGTGTGGTTTTGGTATCGCTTCGGTATAGCTCGCAAAATGCCGTGGTTTTGGTCGAAGTCTGGGAACTTGGCGACAATCCGCTCTGTTACCTCTAGCAACGCGGTCTTTTGGCGGTTACGACTTAACCGATAATCGGCATCGAAACTGGTAATCGCGAAGTTCTGTGTGTCTTGGGCTATTGTTGTAGTAGTCGCAATGCCCACAAATAGGAAAGTAACGGCAAGAATAGATATGACCCAAAACTTTTTCACACTTTTACTATAACTCAGAAATTTGTGGGCTCACACTTGAGTGCAACACAAGGAAGAAGCGAGGAACGTAAGTGAGCCGTATTGAAATACAGTGAACGCGTACCGGAGTTTCTGACGCGGTGATGCGCCAAGAGCGATTGTCGGAGTTCCGGCTCCGCCGGAAGCAGGACAATCGCGGTGTGGGTTCACCAAATAAAAAACGGGTCTTCCGAAGAATTCCCGTCTTTTACGCGATTTTTCCTTGCGGATTGTCGCTGAATCACCTCACGATGATCTAGCCCCAATATAATCCGCCTACTGTAAGCTTGTCAAACGCTTAAGTTTATTATTTGCGTTGTAATTTTTGCAGCTAAAGCAAGTCGGCATTGGCGACCATGAAAATAGTACTGACCTTGCCGCTACTGTCAAACGAGAACGAAACAACGTAGTTGTTGGCCGATTGGCCAGCCAGCGCACCGTCGGGGAAGTATTGCTTATAGTCGCCGGCCTGGTAGCCATCTACCGTGGCAGCTGGTAAGGCGAAGTCCCAGGGATCTGTCCCGCTGTCGAGATATTTGATATCGGCAATCGCCTGAGCCGGAGTCCGCTCGCCTAGACCTTCACTGGCAGCAATAATTACTGTGACTTTGCTGGCCATCAGCTGCTCTAGGGCTGCATAGTTGCCTGATTTGACAGCTGCTGCAATATTATCTAGATCTTGTTGGCTGGGTTTAGCGGCTGACTCAGCTTTTCCTTGGGCCTCTTTAAGGTCTTTTGCGAGGCTGGCGTTAGCTGTTTTTAAGCTATCGATCTCGGTTTGTTTGAGCTTGGTATCGTCTTTAGCTTGCCTGTCACGGTAGTACCAGCCGCCACCGGCAGCCCCGGCAATCAGCAGCAAGACTACCAGCCACATTAATAATTTTTTACCCTTACCTGATCTATTCTTGATTGGCTCGTGTTGTGGTTCGCTCGCATAGTGTTGTTGCGATTGAGTCCTCGTGGGCTCACGGAAATCCATATCCATCTTCTCCCCCATTTAATCCTTATGTTTAACTTTAACATACAAAAAGGAGCTTTTTAAGGCCCCTTTTTGCGTAGCCGCGGCACCGAAATGCTTAGCTACTAGCCACCTCTCCGTGGGTACCTTAAGCATATGCTCAAAATAAAAGTAAAGTCAATGGCATTTTCTAGCCATAACTATAAATTAGTAACCATAAGCTTACGCTCTCGCGGGCCATCTAGCTCAACCAAAATTACCCTCTGCCAAGAACCAAGTATTAATCGCCCATCTTGTACCGGGACGGTCACGCTTGGGCCGATGATACTGCTTGCCAGATGAGCCGGTACATGCGCCGGATTGTGCGGGTGGCGGTATTTGAGTTTGGGAATCATCTGCCAAACAGCGTCTAACAGGTCTAAATCGGTTCCCGGGTCGAGATCGGCCGTCGTCACCGCACATGTCGTATGCGCCACATGGACATTGATGGCAATGGTCCCTGGCTTAACTAACTTTTGCACCTGCTCGGTTATATCTACTACCTGTCGGTTATCTTGAGTTGAAATCAGCAATTCCATGTTTAGAAGAAGACGTAGTTAGCCGGCTGCGGAAAACGGACCAAAAAATCGGCTAGGCGGTTCTCATCCTTGGCTAGATTCACCTCAATCCAGTTTTCCAGCGCATTATTTTTTATCAGCTCTATTCGCTCGTGAACTACCAGCTGATCATCGAACCATAAAAACGGACGGCTAAAATCTATGGCCTGAGTTTTGGCAAAGCTCCAGCGGGTGGGGCGCACACCAGCCATCAACTGCATGATTGCTGGCTCGAATATCTTTGATAAGTCCTTGATTAGTCCGGAGCTACTGTCCTTGGAGCGGCTGCTCAGCCAGAATGTACTAAAGTTCGGCACGATGTATTTGATGAATTCGCGGCTGTAGTTGGTCGGCCGCGAGTTGCCATCTAGCAGCACGCCGTCAATATTTAAGTAAACATCAATGTCTGGCCTCATGCCGGACTCCCAGCAAATCGCTCCAAAGCTCCACCGCAAACCTGCTCCTTGGCCATGCTTATATTTTACACCGAACGTAAAGTACTAGAGGAGTTGGCCTTTGGATGGATTTTTGGCTGGCTTATCACGATGTTTGCGGAAGTCGTCCAGCTCTTGCAAAAATTCCAGTCTACGGGCGATTTCGCCCGGCGGGCTAATAATTACTTCTACCTTGTCACCGGCTTTGAGCTTATGGGCGCGCATGACAGATGCCGGTATGACCACACCGTCCGAGTTCCCGACTCTTATAATCTTCCTTATCATTCCCCTCTTCCTCTTTTTGGCTTCTAACGCTTATCTATAGTAGTATGTTATAACTTTGTTATAACAAAATTATAACATACAGAGGTAGAACCGCCTCGGGGGGTATAATTCGGGAGTATGGAGAACGCCCAACGACCGCTTAAGGAAGACTTGGAAGACGTAATCGACGAACAGCCACCTCTTAAGCCTGAGGAGTTTGTTCGCAGTGTGCGTGACTACGTTGAGCATGGCATAGAGAGAATGGAATCAAAAACGTCGTCCACACATGAAGTAGCTGTACAGATAGGTGAGGCGGTTGTGCCGGCTTCAGAATTAAAAGTCATACTGAAAAAGACCGGCGAAACTATCCTTAAACATAAGGGTGTTATAGTTTTCGCAACTGGGCTGACTGTGGCCGGCTTATTAACTGTCCGTCATACGATGCATGCCCGTAAAAAGAGGATCTAGTTGAAGGGGCTAGTTGCTAGAGCCGCTGTTGCTACCGGAGTTTTCGTCACTCGAATCGTCATTTGAGCCGTGGTTTTCGTTTGAGCTGTCGTCTGAGGCTTCCTCGTCGCCGGCTTCCACTCTCGTGACCGCACCGTTGGTTGCATTAACATCTACCCGGCCGCTGTCGGTAAAGCGCACGCTGTAAACACCAACGCCTTCTTCCATCTCAAGCTCGATTTTGATTATTGTCTCCCCGGGGCGCTGCTCCAGGGCAATTTGGCGGGCTTGGTCAATGCTGATTCCGGCCACAAAACCATTTGGAATCTCATCTTGCTCTGCTTCATTATGCTCTTCGGTCGAGGCCAGCGCTTCGCCGCTAACGGCGTTAAACATCAAAATACGCCCATCGCTTAGCTTAACTTTGTATACCAGTTGGCCGTGCTCTTGTTCGAGCTCGACCCCTACAATCGTCGCGCCGTTCAAGTTATCGGCGGCTAGGGTGCGGATTTCGTCAACGCTTTTTACGTTGGCCAAGGAATCCGGTAAAAAGTCTAGTACTTCGACTTTGTTGGTATTTTCCTGGCTTAAATTAGGCGATTTATTTTGGTCATAGACGTAGTAGCCTACTCCGCTGGCGGCAACCAGAACCACTCCGGCGGCCACCAATGTCATATGGGCAAAGCCGTTTTGTTTACTTTGCATATATTCTCCGTTTGTTAATTTTTGAAACTAGATCGTAATCGGACTGATTATACCATGAGCATTTTTAGGCTATAATTCATCGGTAATGAAGCTTTTTCCTAATCCCCGTCCCTACTGGCATGTCGATGCCAAATGGGTATGTGGGATTTTACTTGTCTTTACGCTGGCGGCCACTCTGATTTTGTTCAGCCTCGTTAAATTGACAGACAAAGATCGCGCGCCTACAGTTGGTGCGTTGATTATCGGTATGGGGTTTATCCGCGGCAATACGGTTGATACCGAAGAAGCCCGTGAGGCGCTGGCCGAGGCTGGTGGCGTAATCCAGCCGATACCTAATGTTCCATCAATTAAAATAACCGAGGCTGATCTATCCTTATCGCCTGCCGAAATTTCTATTAAAGTCTTTAAGCCGATTACTGAATCGATTTATAACAACGGCATTGAGGCCACAGCCGATAAATTCGGTGCCACGCCTGAGCAAAAAGAAAAATTTGTCAAAGACGCCGCACTACTTAATATCTTCACCAAAGATACGCATCAAGCTCTCAATAAATTCTTCAGGATTTTCGCCGTAATTTCGCTGCTGCTGGCTTTAGGAGTCATATACTTCAGCGCCCGTTGGGGCCGACTGTCAAACTTGGGTACTCTTCTCCTTCTTGTAAGTTTGCCCGGTACGTTGATTGCGCTGTTGCTCAAGAGCCCGCCAAAAGACGGTGATGGCGGCTTGGGCTCGCTGTCGCCGGAACTAACAACCCAAATCGGCCAAGCTATCAGCGGCGCTTACACCAAAGTCACGCTCCTCGGCGCCGCACTTTTAGCGGTTGCTCTAATCGGCAGAATCTTTAGCTCTATTCACAAACCAAAAGCTAAACCCGCTGCCAAACGCGCCTGATCCCCAGAAGCTCAAAATTATTGTTCTTCTTCCGGAAGAGCAGCCCGACAAAATGTGAACCATTTTGCCGGCGTCGATGAGAAACTCGCGATGCGAGGTGTCTCATAAGGCGATAGCCGCTTATTTCAGGTTGTATTTTGGTCGTGGGGTGCGCTCGAAGAGTTCCAGCAGCACCATGCCAGCGCCTATCCAAAATGTTGCCAACATCACAAAGAAGCCAAGATATGGAATCATGAACAGAAGCAGCAGGATCAGGCCGCCAACCAGTACTCTCAGCAATGGGTTGTTTTGCTTGCGCCATACCATCCGGCCGACGTAGTATGCCGTAAATAGGCCACTGGAGGATGCAATCAGCAGCCAGCCGAGTAGCAGCAAAATAGCCAGTGGGATGCCAACGACTGTTATCATCAATAGCACGATTAGGACTGGGAGCATGAAGCTAGCCGCAAAACCGGCCAAAAGTACCCACCACGGCCGCTTCATACCCTGATTGCTGATTGAGTGAACCATTTGCGGAAGTAGCGCTGTCACAATCAGAGCTGTTATCAGCAGTAGCAGAGCAGCCATCAATGCCATAACGCCCTGGAAGATAAACACCGCCGGGAACGCTCGGTCTGGCTTTTTAGGAATATGTTGAGTAACCTTGCCGCTTACGTCTGCTCCTTGGGCCGTACTAATCTTGTTCTTGCTGCTGTATTCGATTCCGCCGCCCACAATGGCGCTGCCTAAAAGAGCTATTTTATTGGCGGCGCTTTTTATGTCGCGTCCGACTTCGCCGCCGATGTTAACACTGTCGCCGCCGACTGCCAGGTCGCGGCCGATGCTGCCGTTTAAGTGGGTATCAGTGGCAGCAAAACTGGCATCGCCGCCGACGCGGCTTTTGGAGTCGGTATTGATTGTCTGGGCGCCAACAGTCGCATTACGGCCAACAGAGCCGGTCAGATTAACAGTCTGAGCGCCTACTCTAATGCTTCCTTCCACCGTGCCGCTGATGTTGATGGTTTGGGCACCGCAAATAACATCACCTTTCACCGTACCGCTGATGTTCACCGTTTGAGCGCCGCAAAAAACATCGCCGTTCACTGTGCCGGCAATATCAACACTTTGAGCGCCGATGAAAAGCGTGCTATCAATAGTTTCGCCGGCCGCCACTGTACCCCTGTTGCCGCTTCTAAACTCGGTCCAAGCTTGGGCTCTTGCCCCTGCAAAAATGACGAATAAAAATGCCGCCGCCGCACTTAGTGCCACCCAAGCTCTTATTTTCATACCAACCTCCTTCGCCCGCCTAAACTTCTTCGAAGTTTGTACGGGCCTTCACCCTAAATTATATGCCCTTTGTCAAAAGCCGGCAAAGGTCCCGCTGCTCAGGTGTTTTCGACAAAGGTCAAGGCGTGTCCGGTGCGGCCTGCCCTGCCGGCTCGGCCGATACGGTGGATGTAGTCGTCATAAGTGTGCGGCACATCGAAATTGATAACATGCGTAATGTCGATGACGTCAATCCCGCGGGCTGCGACATCTGTTGCTACCAGAACATTTACACCATTGTTTCTGAAACTATCCAGCGCTCGTTTGCGCTGTCCCTGGCTTTTACCGCCGTGTAGTGCCTCGGCTTTAAAGCCGCGGTTTTTCAGTTCGCGTGCCAGACGTTCCACGCCGTACTTCGTTTCGCCGAAAATCAATGTCTTTTTGGCCGGTCCGGTTATCAGCAGCTCGTGCAGCTGATCCAACCGCTCGGGTTTGCCGTTATAGCGCACCACGTCCTGGTTTACTTTTTCGCTGGTTTCGCCGGCTTTGACGTTAACGGTCACGGCTTCGCGAGTGAAAGTATTTATCAGCGCGTTTACCTCTCGGCTCAGCGTGGCGCTGAAAAAGAAGGATTGCCGCTGCGTCGGCAGCAAATCAAGCAGATAGCGCACGTCGTTTATGAAGCCCATATCAAGCATCCTGTCCACTTCGTCCAGTACCACCATGCTGCAGGCGTCTAAGCGTAAATTTCCCTGTTTGATGTGATCTATAAGCCGCCCCGGCGTACCGATTATGATGTTCGGCGCGGCTTTGAGCGAGGTCGTCTGGCGCCCCAGCGGCAAGCCGCCTATCAATATGGCGGTTTTAATGTTGCTGTGTTTGGCATAAATTCTGATTTGGTCGTCTATTTGGATAGCCAGCTCGCGCGTCGGTGCCACAATCAGGGCTCTGGCTTGGTGCGTATGCATTAATTTATTGAGTATCGGTACGGCAAAGGCCGCTGTCTTGCCCGTGCCGGTATTGGCAACACCAACTATGTCCCGCCCGGCCAGGCCTAAGGGTATGGCTTTATCTTGAATTTCCGATGGTACCTTATAGCCCTTAACCGCTATGTTGCTCTTTAGCAGAGGGTGGATGGCAAAATCGGCAAAACCCAATTTAGCCACGTAGTCGCTGTCGAGCGCCGGGTTGGCCGATTTGATAAAGCGCTTAGGGTCGATATATTGGCCCCGGCTTCTTGGTTTCTTGGCGGTACTGCCTCTGTTAAAACGCCGCCCGCCATTGAAATGGCTGCGACTATGGTTATTTTTGTACATTAAAAAAGAATCCCTCTCATTTATTTAATTTAACTCGCTTGCTTTATATGAAGCCGAGTTAGAAATTAAACAAACTAGGATTCATTTTGAACAATAAACTTATTCTAGCATAACGGGTATAACTACGCAACCTTTACGCAAGGGTTGCATCAAACCAGGCGTTCTTTTAGCCAAAAGTTTCTTATTTTGTTGGCGGGTACCACCCGCTATTGCTTTATGTTAGTTTGTAGAGCTCTGTCCAAGGTCATTTAGCAGGACGACTAGTTGGTCATTGTCGATACTGGCGCAGTCTATTTTCCGATGGTGGGCTATCATATAACCCTGAAGCAGCCTCTGGATCCTAATAGCATCAGCTCGTTTTAGGAAGTTAATCGATTGAATGTTATCGACAAAATACTTAGAAGCCAAGTGGACTGATCCAAAAAATGGCCCGACGTCTACTTTGGCGATTTGAACATCATCAATCTGCACACTGATTGTGCTTGATGTACGGAAAAACGATCTATGAACAATTGTTAGTTTCTGCCTGTCGATACTAACGGTGTCCGTGAATAGTACGAACGGAAAAACTGTATTGGCTGTAATGAGGTTGTCGCGAGCCCCATCGGTAATATTGATGAGCTTTTCTGATTCGGTTTCGGCACTAGTAAAAACTAAATCCTGGTCTTTTTTTACCCGTAATCCGGGCTTTTTTGGGAGAATCGCATATCTACCTAAAAAATTGGCGGTGCTTATTGACATGGTGTTACCTTTCCTGGTGAACGCTTAAGAACCTCGTCCGGCGCCTTAGTAACACTCTCCTTTGAATAATGTACGTTGTAAGAGTCGACTTGTTACTTTGATTATAGCACACTTGATGAAAAATTTACAACTTTTCAAGCATTCCCTGCTGAGGATTATTTTGGGGTGTTGTCGAGGGAGTGCCAGAGGTGCCAGCAGGCCACAGTGCGGTAGGGGCGCCATGTGGTGGCTTTTTGTTCGAGCTTTTCCCTGCTCGGGGTGCTTTTCCAGCCGTAAAGCTTCTTCATGGCGCGTTGCAAGCCGATGTCGTCCGGCGCGAACAC
>DATCIS010000012.1:0-7248 GCA_036507655.1 Saccharimonadales bacterium (SeqCode) | reverse complement strand
CCGGCCCGGGGCTTTTTAATACTCGAAGAATACATTTGACAAAACTTGGGAAAAGCAGAACAATAGCTGAGTTATGGGTAGAGCAGAGAGAGTCCCTCAGCCTATTGATGAACCGGAACATGAAGCAGCGGTATTTGCGCTGAGTTTCGAGAACAAAGAAACCTCTAGAGATTCAGAGATTGAGGCGATGGTTTTAGGGAGTATGCTCTCCGCTTCGAATCGGGATTTCATATTGAGACAATCAGAAATATATGACGCGCATCCATACAAAATTCTGGAGGCAGCTGTAGCAAGTTATAAAGAAATGTGTGAACTAGTAGAAGCCGGGGGCACCATTTTTGTCCGGGGACAAGACGGTCGCCTACACAAGATATCCTCGGACGAACCCGAGTCACCGCCTGCCGGCTAAAAACTCAAACTCAGTTGTGCTGGTGTGAGCCTCGGTAGCATTTTTGCATCCGAGGCTCACACCATTTCGGCCTCTCTGAGCGACCAGCGATGGCAGATAAGGTAGTTGAGAGGAAGAGCGATGAATACTCCCCACACCACAGCGATGCCCAACTGAACCTCGAGGTAGGGCAATCCCACCGCACCTACCAGTGCCAGGTACAATACATGCGGGACGATCGACATCGCCACCCGCTGCGTGGACCAGCGCTTCGCGCCCTGACTTAGAACTATCCGTCGCCTCCGCCGCACGACAAGCATGCAGAGAAAGGCCAACGGGGGCATTGTCACCGAAGTCGCGCCTCGTCCCGCCCCCTCGTTCATTCCGATGTGATCCACGTAGGTGGTAATCACTATTAGACTGACAAGGAATAGCAGCGTTGTGAGAACGATGTACTCGGCGATTTCTTGTTCATGGCCACAGAGATGACTCCGTAGCCCGTTATACCGGGGCCTCATCGGAGCCTCCTTCGAGTTTTTTGAAGACCTAGTCTAAGCTTCTTCTTGTTGGATTTCGCTCTAAGACTTAAGCTAACAGTACAACCTTTTAGCAAATACCACAATTTTGGATTTTGGGGTTGCATAAAAAGCGTCAGCTTTTTAATATGTGGGTAGGATGGAAACAAAAATGCAAAAGGAAGGTGTATGTCGACAGAGCGACTAAACATCGAACCATCTTTTGGACTTAATGGAAAGTCTGTATCCGCGCCTTCGAGCGCGGATTTTTGTTTTAGAAGGGGAAAGGCGCATGTCTGAAGCACCGCGTTATACCGACAGACCTTTTTCCAGGCCCAGAAAGAATTTTCCTCGAGATTCGAATGGATTAGTTAACTTCGATGCCTACCTGGATTATCTTCCTGATGACCTAGAGGAAGTGCCCATAATAATAAACACCGAGCTCCATGGCCAATGGGTATACCAACATGCGTATTTCCAGAGGCTCTTCTATACTCAAAGAGGTGTATCAAGGTTCATGAAAGACAGAGTATTGGCCCAGTTTTGCGAAACTCCATACAACCAGATTGGTATGCGTGCAGAGAAAGAACTAGAACTCCACCAAACTTTCGAAGAGCATGTTATAGTACCACCCCTAGAATCAATCCCTAAATCGATAACTGACTTTAAGCATATCGATGTATTGGGAGCCGCAGCCATTGGTAAACGGGTTGCCCTAGTTCCGGAAGCCGTCGAACATTTGATTCCTGGAATGGGTATACCAAATGGTTTTGTAGATATGTCTCCCCTTGAGAAGGCTGAATTCTTCGACCAAAAATTAAATAAAACTTTTCAAATTTTGGAATCCCCGATCGTGACCCCGCAAAGAGTTATAGCTGGGGTAATAAAAAGATTGGCCCGTGTCATTAATGATGAAAGGCTCCAGGAGGAAGCCCGTGCACGTATTAAAAAAGACGAGATTTACTTTCCAGTCCGACTAAGGAGTCCCGGATTTTACTATAATCTTGGCGTTACTCTCCTAAAAGATCATGTATCTGGTAAAAGTGAGGAAAATAGAGTAGAATTAGCTGCGTAAAACCTGACTTCAGGTTGGGGCGGCTCGTTTAGGCACCCAGCCTGTCACCCGCCTAAACTTCAAAGAAGTTTAGGCGGGCAAAGCCGACGGAAGGAGATAAATTTAGTATGAGTGCACGAGCTGCGCAAACTGGCGCAGTACAAGGCGACGGCGAGGAGCGCAATGAAGCTGTACAAAGTGGTACAGCGAGTGAGCCCCGCAGCCGGCAACGCAGTAATACGCCTGTAAGCGCTGGCGGAGTTGGCGGCTCTGCCGACGAGCAGGCCAGCGCGGTGCACGGGTCGCTGAACCAGTACGAAGTTGCGGTGTTATATCACCCGGATCTTGAGATTGATCTGGAAAAAGCATCAAGCAAAATTGAGAAAATCATCAAAGATAATGACGGTAAAATCGTCAAGACTGACAATTGGGGTCGCCGCAAACTGGCTTACCCCATCAAAAAACAGGAATTTGCTGTGTATGTTTTTTATACAGTCGAGATGCCGGCTGAAAATGTTAAAAAAGTCGAGCAAACTTTCAACATCACAGATGAAATCATCCGTTTTTTAATCACCCGGCCCGACCTAAAAGCGTTGGAGAAAGCCGAAGCTTTGCGGGCTGATAAGGCTAAGAAGGCAGCCGAACGCGGTGAATCTGAAGAAGAAGATGGAGCTTCAACAGATGAAGAATAGAGTACAATATAAGCTAACAGCTATCGGCTAACGGCTAATAGCTCGAGCGACTAAAAGGAGCGAATTATGGCCAGGAGTTTTAACCAAGTAATTTTGATGGGCAATCTAACCCGCGACCCGGAACTGCGCACCACACCTAATGGCACCAGCGTTTGCAATTTTGGCTTGGCGCTTAACCGCAGCTACAAAAGTGCTGATGGCGACTGGCAGGAAGCTACCGATTTTATAGATATCGTAGCCTGGGGCCCATTAGGTGAGCGTGTAGCTCAATACTTAACTAAGGGGCGTGCCGCCCTCGTGAATGGCCGTTTGCAAAGCCGTAGCTGGGAGCAGGACGGCCAGAAGCGCAGTAAGGTTGAGGTTGTGGCGCAGGACGTTACGTTCTTGGGCGGGCCAGGTGCCGGACCGGCGACAGGCAACGGCGGAGTGGCTGCAGCGGCTGAACCGCCAGCCAAAGCGCCGGCCAAGAAAGGCGCCGCCAAAAAAGGCAAGAATGAAAACGAGGATGTAGTCATCGAAGACATCGGCGACGAACCGATTAACCTCGACGACATCCCGTTCTAAGGATAATTATGGCTAAGATTTTTAAACACAGAACAGACGTAGCATTCTTTGACTATAAGGATTTTAAGACCTTGCAGCGTTACATAAACCAATACGGCCAAATCGAGCCGCGCAAAAAGACCGGTTTGACCGAGAGCAAACAGCGCCAATTGGCGCGTGCGATTAAGCGCGCCCGCCACATCGCCCTCTTACCATTTGTCTCTAACGGGTAAAATGAAATCTTTTACCGGTATCTTACCGATCCTGCCAGATGGAAGGGTAGTTCTCCACCGAAGAGACGGCAAAACACCCGTAAGCCCTGAATTGTTGGGTTTTTTTGGCGGGGACCTTATTGAGGACGAGGCACCACTAGCTGGAGCGAGGCGCGAACTTGGTGAGGAAACTTCTTTAAACGTAGGGACTTTAGTGCTAAAAGCGGTTACAGACTTTGTTCAAACTCCAGAGATGGACATGCACCAAACACATCCAGCCATATATCACATTTTTAGTACGCGGATTGATTCACCAGAGTTTGATGTTTTTGAGGGTGCTGGTAAAGAAACCATCGATATCGAAGAGGCTCTTTTGAGAGATGACCTGACAGACCCCCTGCGTCGTGCGCTCGAAGAATATAGAAAAGCAGAACAGGAATAGGTTGTGGCACTAAATTTCACCGAGCTTAAAAAAGGCAGGATTTTTCAGATGGACGGCGTACCGTACAAAGTCATTGAATATACTCATAAAATGATGGGGCGCGGTAGCTCGACCGTTAGCGTGAAGATCAGAAATTTAACTGATGGTAAAGTCATCGATAAAACCTTCAAGGGCAGTGAAAACATCGACCGCGCCGATGTAACTAGCCGCCCGGTGCAGTATTTGTACGCCGGCGGCGGTCAATACCACTTTATGGATACCGAAAATTATGAGCAGTTCAGATTGAGTGAGGCTCAGATGGAAGGCAAAAAGCATTATCTGAATGAAGGCGCCAACGCCACCGGCCAATTTTTCAATGGTCAGCTTATCAGTATCGAACTACCCAAAAATCTACTGCTTAAAGTTACATACACCGAAGGCGCTGTCAGAGGAGATACATCGACCGCCGTCACTAAAAACGCCACATTAGAAACCGGCATGACCGTCAAAGTGCCGGCATTTATCAAACAAGGAGACGTGGTCTCAGTAGATACCACAACCGGTGCCTACCGCGAGCGCGTTAAGGGCTAATTGTCTAAGCGCAAAGAACATTTGATTGTCATAATGGTGGAACCGGCTCCGCCACGTGAATTCGTAATTTGGCCGATGCACATCACCATTGTGCCATGGTTCCCAGTTGATGATGAAGCCAAGCTCGATGAGGTGCTGGAAAAAGTGGCTTCCAAGCACGAGGCGTTTGATGTAGCAATTGGTAGGACCCAAGATTGGGGCAAAAAAGACAAGTTCAAGGTTACTTTGATAGACGACCCCGGCAATTTACATCGCCTCCATTGGGACATTTTTCATAGCTTGGATAAAAACGGTTTCCGGGTCCATCAAAAAGATCACTTGGGAGCCAGCTATAAACCCCACATTACGAAGCGCAATCGTAAAAGCCACGATTTACCAGAGGGCGAAACCATACCCGTAATCTCGATTTTACTTATCAAACAGCTTCGTCAGAAAAAAACCGGTACTATGATAAAAGAGGTAGCCAAGGAATATTTTTTGCAATGAATAGAACGCGACTAGACCAAATGCTGGTGCAGCGCGGCATGGCCGCCACCCGCTCACAGGCCGAAAACTATATCAAGCTGGGCTACGTACTGGTGGATGGCAAAAGTGTGACTAAATCCGGCCAGCCAATTGGTAATAATAGTCAAATCAAGTTGCTACTTAAGGAGCAGTACGTTTCAAGAGCGGCACTAAAGCTGGCTAGTGTAAACCATAAATTTAAACTTAACTTTAAAGACAAGACCGTGCTGGACGTTGGCAGCAGCACTGGCGGATTTACCGATTATGCCCTCCGTCACGGCGCTAAAAAAGTTATCGCCGTAGATGTCGGCGCCAACCAGATGCATCCATCGTTGCGCGAAAATTCAAAAGTCGAGCTCCACGAGCACACCGATATCCGCAATTTTGAGTTAAAAACAGTGCTAGACATTGTATTAATCGATACCAGTTTCATAAGCTTGCGCGAAGTCCTACCGCACATCGCCGGAATGTCAAACAAAAAAACGCAGGTGATAGCGTTGCTAAAACCGCAATTCGAAGCTGGAAAAGAGGCGCTCAATAAAGGTGTTGTCAAGAATGATAGATTGCGCCGACAGGTTTTGCGCAATTTTGAACTATGGAGCAAGAAAAAATTTGTAATCCGCGATAAGGCCGATAGCTCGATTGCTGGCGCGCACGGCAATGTGGAGCGATTTTATCTACTTGTGAGACAATAGTACGCTTTATGGTATAATAGATTTTAGCGGTTGTCATATAGGTCCGAACATATGTCTCCCAGGGAGTAAGCCCCAGGCCTACGCTAACCTGAGAGGCTCGGACAACGAGCTTGATCACCCTATATCCTAGGGTGGAAGGACAGCTCGAAACTGACGGCTCAAACAGATGGACTATAAGGGTCCATCGCACCTTAAGGAGGTACAGTGGCGCCGAAGAGCCACAAAAACCTTCCCTTTATGGCATTGGTCATCGTGCTCAGCACGATGGCTGCTTGGCCAGACATAGCGGTAGCCAGGCCTTCAGGCCAGGCAGCCGTGCCAATCAAGTCACTCCAGAAAAAGGCTATCCAGAGCCAAGGTGCCATCCGCTTCTGGCAGGACCGGGAGAGGGGCAGGTGGAAACTCCATCTGCGGCACGAAAAGTGTTGGGACATCCACGGCAAACAACTACGCAAGGTCTGCCGGCACGCCCGGCAGATGTATAAGTACCACAAGGTCCGGTTGGCCAAACTCGAGGCCAAAATCGAGAGGCTGTCCGAACCGCGCGATACTGGCTTCTTGCCGCTCGGCCAAGCACGAGATCTCGGCCGCAGAATGGCCGCAGAATACGGTTGGGTCGGTGAACAGTGGCAATGCCTGGATGCGCTCTGGGGAAGATACGAAAGCAGCTGGTATGTCTATTCCGACAATCCCACTTCTACGGCTTACGGTATTCCCCAGGCTGCTCCTGGCTCAAAGATGGGCCCGGGATGGCGGAATTCCGCCTACGTACAGATTAAATGGGGTCTGGGATATATCTCTAAGAGATATAGCACTCCGTGCTCAGCTCTATCTGTTAGGCTGGCCACTGGCTCGTATTAGAAATTCCCTGGGGGGAAGAGGCAGGGCGGCCGCATAAAGCGGCCGCCCTGCAGGGGCTCTTTATCTGACAACCGCTTTACACATTGAATCTAAACTCCACGACATCATTCGGCTGCATGATGTAATCGCGGCCTTCGGTGCGGACTTTGCCGGCAGCCCTGGCCGCTAAAAGCGAGCCAGCAGCTATCAAATCTTTATAATTAACCACCTGCGCAGCTATAAAACCGCGCTCAAAATCGGTATGAATTAGGCCCGCGGCTTGTGGGGCAGTAGCACCTTTTTGGACAGTCCAAGCCCGAACTTCGGCATTCCCGGCTGTCAGGAAGCTTTGCAAGCCCAAAGTGTCATATGCGGCGTGAATTAGCTGCACCAAACCACTTTCTTTTTGGCCATAGCTTTCGAGCAGCTCAACTTGGTCAGCTTCGTCTAACCCTCGTAACTCACTCTCCAGTTTGGCAGACACCAAGACCGCTTTGGCAGGTGTAACCATCTCTGTTAATTCCTCCTGCAGGCTGCCACCTTGTAGAGTTTTCTCATCAAGGTTAAATACATAGATCACCGGCTTGGCCGTGAGCAGCTGAAGCTGCTCAAGCTGTGAGCTATCAGCTGTTAGCTCAGAGCTTGCAAAAAGAGGCTTGCCTTCATTGAGTAGCGCTTCAGCCTTTTCAAGAGCCTCAACTTCAGGTTTAAGTTTTGGGTTTGCTTTAGCCTCTTTTTGCAATTTGGGCAGGCGGTTATCAACAGTTTGTAAATCAGCTAGCGCCAGCTCGGT
>DATCIS010000011.1:0-45600 GCA_036507655.1 Saccharimonadales bacterium (SeqCode) | reverse complement strand
CGATTATCGATATTGATGCCATCAAAAAACAGGTCGGCGGCAAGAAAGAAAGTGAAATCAAAAGCCTGCTTGGCGACCTGCCTGGTGTTAAAAACGTCGAGGTTAAAATGAGTCCCTTCTGGGTTAGCAAAGCGCCCAAAGCCAGCAAGATTACCGTAGTGCAGCAACAGATAAAAACGGAGTCCAGTGGAAGCTAAGGAGATTTTAGCTCTGGATGTGGGCGGCAAACGGACCGGTATAGCCCGGGCTTCCAACGTCGCCAGATTAGCCGAACCACTGATGAGCGTGCCGACCGAACAAGCTGTCTCAACTCTTAAAAAATACCTATCTGAGCACGAGGTTGAAGCCATGGTTGTTGGCTTACCACGAAACTTGTCGGGTGAAGACACCGAGCAAACAGGTTGGATACGTGAATGGGTTGATGAAGCTAAGCCAAAAATTTCACTTCCGGTGTATTGGCAAGACGAGGCTTTAACAAGCCGAAAAGCTAAGAGCTATGAGCTGAGAGCTAAGAGCTCGTTTGATGAGCACGCTTTGGCGGCGGCGATTATTTTGCAAGATTTTTTAGACAGTGCCGAGGCTGATAGGATAGCTGCATGAAAAGAAAGTTTTGGCTGATATTTTTGGCGCTCGCTCTGATTTTGGTAGGTGCTACGGCAGTCACCTTGCGTATTTGGTATAGCAATAATTTAAAGCCCTTATCTTCATCTAACGAAACGGTATTTTTCACGATTGAATCCGGTAAAGGTGTCCACCAGATAGCCGGGGCTTTGGAAGCTGTCGGTCTAATCCGTAGCGTCAGCGCTTTTGAAACCTATGTGACTACCAATGATTACCGTAATAAATTACAGGCCGGCACCTATCGTCTGAGCCCTTCCATGAGTGTCCAAATCATAGTCGCCAAACTGGTAGACGGCGATGTTGCCCGCGATCTGCTGACTATTCTGCCAGGCAAACGGCTTGGAGAGGTCCAACAGGCCTTTATCAAAGCCGGGTACACACAGGAAGAGATGAAAGCTGCTTTTAATCCAGCCGTCTATACCGGTCATCCGGCATTGGCCAGCCTACCGAAAGGCGCAAGCCTGGAAGGATATTTATACCCCGACTCCTACCAAAAACAGACTGACACGCCGGCTTCGACTATCATCCGCCAGTCCTTAGACGAAATGGCTAAGTACCTCACTCCGGAAACTATCAACGGTTTTAAATCCCAAGACTTAAGCATATTCGAGGGAATTATCTTAGCTTCAATCGTCCTGAAAGAGACGGATAACCCGTCTGACCAACCGATTGTGGCCCAGGTCCTTCTGACCAGACTCGGCCGCAACATACTTCTGCAGGCCGATGCCACAGCCTATTACGCTTCGGCTATTGCCGGACGTCCGCGTAGCTTGAGCATCAATTCGCCTTACAATACGTATCTGTATCCCGGCCTACCGCCAGGACCAATCAGCAACGCCACAAAAGAGGCTTTGCGGGCTGTGGCCAACCCGGCAAAGAGCAATTTTGTCTATTATTTTACTGGCGAAGACTGCCAGATGCATTACACCTATACCCTAGAAGAACATCAGGCAGCCATCGAGAAATACGGAGTAAAAAGTTGCTCCCAGCAATAATCTTTGTCAATAGCGGCTTAACAGGGGTAGAAATGCCATTTCGGCACTTCAGCTTGGTATAATATGTCAGTTATTCGTAAATTCGCAAGTTTATTCGCTAAGTACGGCAGGAAAGTTCCGATAGTAGAATCGTTGCCCCATCTATACCGCCCGCCGGTTCTCGATAAGCGCTCCAAGCGTCGCCTGGTGCGCTGGGGGATTATCTCAGGCAACATTTTGCTGCTGCTGGCTATAGGCATTTTTGTAATTACCAACCGTTCAGCTAGCCAGACTATCCGCTCCAATGCGCTTAACAGTGCGGTCAGTACGGCCAGCTCGTTTTCCAACCCGCTGGATGAGCTGTCATCGGCTCAGATTGCTTTGAACGTAGCCCAGATGGCCAAACTATCCGAGCTAACAGCCATCCGTAACCAGGCTGACTCAGACAGTTTACTGCTATCAACGGTGCCTAACGACTCGACGGTCTTAGCCAAGCCGCAGGTAGTAGCAACCGCCCAAAGATCTAAACACGACATCATACAATACGTAACTGTCGCTGGCGATACCGTGAGTGGTCTGGCTAGCAAATTCGGGGTCAGCACTGAGAGCATCCGTTGGTCAAACACCCTCGCTGGCGATAATATCTCGGCTAGTGTGAACTTAGTAATTCCGCCAGTTAACGGCATCGTTTATAAGGTAAAGTCGGGCGACACGCCAGCCTCATTAGCTTCACGCTATCGCGCGGATGAGCGTCTGATTGTTGTCTATAACGACGCCGAGATCAATGGTCTGCAGCCTGGGGAGCTGATTATTATACCTAACGGCCGGGTACAACCGACAGTTTCTTACGGTTCGTTTTTTGCCAGATACGGCGGCAATGGCTATGACTATGGTTATTGCACTTGGTATGCGGCCACTAAGGTCCCAGTACCTACTAACTGGGGTAATGCTAATACATGGGATTCGTATGCCAAAATCTCAGGCTGGACAGTTAGTAGCAAGCCGGTAGTCGGTGCCATCGGCCAGAGTGACAGGGGTTGGGCCGGGCACGTGGCAGTAGTTGATGCCGTCAGCGAGGACGGCTCGATGATCAAGTATTCCGACATGAATGGCATTGCCGGCTGGGGGCGTATAGGCTATAGCAACTGGGTACCTGCCAACTACTATCCAGATTACATCTACCGCTAACCTATATATCCTAAGTCCTAAATCCTATATCCTATTCTTATGAGTTTTGTGGATCGGGTCCATGTGACTATTAAAGCTGGAGATGGCGGTGACGGTATTACCAGTTTTCGGCATGAAATGTTTCGAGCCCGCGGCGGGCCTGATGGCGGCGACGGCGGTAATGGCGGTGATATAATTCTGCGGGCCAGTCGCAACCAGAACACCCTGGCGGCCTTTCGCTATAAGAAACGGTTAATTGCGGAGCGCGGCCAGCCTGGCGGCAAAGCCAAAAAACACGGTAAGAGCGGCGCCAATTTAGAGGTCGACGTACCCGTAGGTACAGTAATTTCCTCCAGATCGGGCAGGGTATTGGTCGATTTTACAACCGATGGTCAAAGAGAAGTTCTAGCTCGCGGCGGGCGCGGCGGTTTTGGCAATGCCCACTTTGTAAGTTCAACACGCCAAGCGCCGCGCGTGGCCGAAAAAGGCGAACCAGGCCAGGAAATCGAAGCCAGGTTCGAGCTAAAGATGATTGCCGACGTCGGGTTGGTGGGCCTGCCAAACGCCGGCAAATCAACGCTTCTATCAGTTATAAGTAACGCTAAGCCGGAAATCGCTGATTATCCTTTTACCACACTGGTGCCGAACTTGGGAGTCGTAGACATTAACCAAAAAAACAGCCTGTTGTTTGCCGATATCCCGGGTTTGATTGAAGGCGCCAGCCAGGGCAAGGGTCTAGGCGATGAGTTCTTAAGACACGTGGAACGAACTAGCGTGCTCGTACATCTGATAGATGTCTATAGCGAAGATATTGCCCGTGACTACCAAACAATAATCGATGAACTGGCGGCTTATGAGATTGACTTAAGCCAGCGGCCACAAATAATTGCTTTGACCAAAATAGACGGAGTTGATAAAAGACGGCTCCAGTCCCAGCTAAAAGCCCTAAAAAAAGTCGTACCGAAAGGCTTAGTAGTGACAGCCATATCCAGCCCGAAACGAGAGGGCGTTGATGAGCTTCTACGACTGGTTGTTAAAAAAGTTACTGAGGCAAAGTTGACGGCCAAGAAAAAAACCAAAAAAGAACTGCCGGTTATTGGCCTAAAAGAGGAAGATACTTGGCAAGTCAAGAAAATCGAAAAAGGTTTCTTGGTGACAGGCCGCAAAATCGAACGCTTTGCCCACCGTACTCACTTTGGTGACTACCATGGCGAGCAGCGGCTAATGGATATATTGCGCAAAGAAGGAATCGTCAAAGAGTTGGAACGCCGCGGAATCGAACCCGGCCAAAAAGTCACCATCGGCAATCCTGTTATCGGCGAGTTGGAGTACTAGGTGACCCTTTACTTTTTTGATGTTGAGACCAGTGGGTTCAATCCTAGGACTGACCGGATTATGCAGTTTGCCGGGCAGCGGACCGATATGGCCCTCAATCCAATAGGTAAGCCGGACAACGTCTTGATAAAAATGACACCAGATGTTTTACCGGAACCAGGTGCTATCTTGGTGCACGGCATCTTACCGCAAAAGACTTTAACAGAGGGAGTAACCGAAGCCGAGTTTGCAAAATACTTAACAAGTCAAGTATCTATAAAGGATACAATCATCGTCGGCTATAACAATATCAGGTTTGATAACGATTTTGTCCGCTTTACCCTTTGGCGAAACTTCCATGATGCTTACGAATGGACTTGGAAGAATAACTGTTCTGTCTGGGACCTTTTAGACGTAGTGCGGATGACTAGGGCGCTGCGACCGGACGGTATTAATTGGCCGTATGCTCCGGACGGCAAGCCGACTAACAGTTTGGAATATATCAGCGCCGTTAATAAGCTTGATCACGTCGATGCCCACGATGCCATGAGCGATGTCCGAGCCTCCATCGCTGTAGCTCGGATGCTCAAAGAGAAACAGCCAAAAATCTTCGAGTTTCTTTTAAACATCCGCAGCAAGCACAAGGTCGCGCCGCTGGTAACCAAGGGCGACCCGTTGATTTATACCAGTGGTCGTTACCCGTCTGAGTACAATAAGACGACGATTGCCGTAATGGTAGCAGAGAAACCAGATAAGACCGGCTGCCTAATGTACGATCTGCGGGTTGACCCTGATGAACTCAGAGATTTGACGGTCGAAGAGCTAGCCAAACGATGGGCCGATCGCTCTGATGACGCCGCTTACTTTCCAATCAAACTGCTGCAATATAACCGTTGCCCGGCTATCGCTCCACTCAGCGTACTTGATCCGTCCAGCGCCAAACGGCTGCAGCTTAATAAGATGGTAGCCGGCAACCATCTTGAAAAACTGCAAAAGGCTAGGGGCTTTGGTGAAAAACTGCTCCAGGCCCTTGATAAGATGTGGCCACCAAGGCAACCGGATCTGGTCATTGACGAACAAAAGGTTGATGGCCAACTTTATGACTCTTTTGTCAAAGACCAGGATAAAGCCAAAATGTCGGTGGTACGGGCGGCCAAGCCTAGCGAGCTAGCAAAATTGAGTTTAGAATTCCAAGACGGGCGCCTAAAAGCTTTGCTGCCGCTTTATAAAGCCCGTAACTTCCCAGAGGCTCTATCGGAGCCAGAACGCCAGATTTGGCAAAAATTCCGTCGGCAGAAACTACTTAGTGGTAAAGCCAGCTTATTAGATAGATTCTCGGCCCAGCTTGAGGAGCTAAGCAAAACCCCGGAGTTAAACAGAGAAAGGACTCACTTACTTGAAGATTTAAAAGAATATGCCGGCTCGGTTACGCGGGTAATCTGAATCGCTGGCCTCGAACCATCGGCTTAAGGTCTGGAAATTTTAGCCATTCTTATGTATAATCACTTGGCTAAATGAGTAATTTTATATCTGTTAGAGGTGCACGGGAGCACCCCAGTACCAAAAACTTGACGCTCCATAATCTGATTGCAGACTACTCCGCTCAGGTTTTGGTACGGGGCAAGTAACCTCAATCATTATGAGTGGAGTAATCAAAGTCCAAGGAGCTAGGGAACATAACTTAAAGAATATTTCTTTGGAGATTCCCAGAGAGAAATTAGTGGTTATCACTGGGCTTTCCGGCTCCGGTAAATCGTCTCTGGCTTTTGATACCATCTACGCCGAAGGCCAACGCCGTTACGTTGAATCTTTGAGCGCTTATGCCCGGCAATTTTTGGGTTTGATGGAAAAGCCTGACGTCGACCAAATTGACGGTCTAAGTCCGGCCATCAGCATTGATCAGAAATCCACCAGCCGTAATCCACGCAGCACCGTTGCCACCGTCACAGAAATCTATGATTATTTGCGCCTGCTATTTGCGCGAGTCGGTATCCCGCATTGCCCTATCTGTGGTAAGCCGGTTGCCCGCCAGACTTCAGCCGCCGTGGTTGACCAGATTATCAATGGTTTAAAAGGCAGTCGCTTAATGATATTGGCGCCGATAGTGATTGATAAAAAAGGCGCGTTTGAGCACATACCCGAGCAATACCAACGCGCCGGTTATGCCAGGGTACGTGTCGATGGTGTGGCCTACGCCCTTGATGAATTTCCGTCTCTCAACAAGAATTTCAAGCACAACATCGAGGTGGTGGTTGATAGGTTGGTTAATGATGAGGAAAGCCGCGGCCGCCTAGCTCAAAGTGTTGAGCAGGCTTTCGATATAGCCGACGGGCTGCTGGTTGTTCACAACGCCGATACTAAGGAAGACATCAATTTCTCGCTTAAATACGCTTGCGTTGATCATCCCGATGTGGCTATCCCAGAGCTCGAACCAAGGACATTCAGCTTTAACTCTCCTCACGGGGCTTGCCCGGTTTGTACAGGGCTGGGTAGCCGGCTGGAGGTTGATCCGGAGCTGGTAATCCCTAATGGCCGGCTAACGATTGCTGAGGGCGCCATCCGGCCATATAACCGTATCAGTACCGACTCTTGGTACATCAAAAAGCTGCAGGCCGTGGGGGACCGCTATGGCTTTTCCATCCATCAGCCAACTGTCGAGCTAACCAAAAGACAATTGGATATTATCCTCTACGGCACAGGCAATGAATCTTATCGGGTCGGACTAAGTATGGGGCGGTCTTTTGGTACGACGTACGAAGGAGTAATTCCCAATTTGGAGCGCCGCCATAGAGAAACCCAAAGCGACTTTATGCGTCGCGAAATTGAACGTTTTATGCAAGAACGGCCCTGCCACGCTTGTGAGGGAAAACGCCTTAAGCCCGAGGTGCTAGCGGTGACGGTAGCCGATAAAAATATTATGGACATCTGTTATTTGGATATAGATAAAGCCTTGGACTTTTTCCAAAAAATTAAGTTGAACCCCAAAGAGCAGGAAATAGCTCGCCAAATCTTAAAAGAAATCAATGCTCGCCTTAAGTTTCTACAAGACGTCGGGCTGAATTATCTGACCTTGTCACGCAGTGCCGTTTCGCTCGCCGGCGGGGAGGCTCAACGCATACGCTTAGCTACCCAAATAGGCTCCGGTTTGCAGGGGGTACTTTATGTATTGGACGAGCCCAGCATCGGCCTGCACCAGCGCGATAACAAACGGCTACTCAACACATTGGAGCGATTGCGTGATTTGGGTAATTCGGTAATTGTCGTAGAGCATGATGAGGAAACAATAAGATCGGCAGATTTCCTTGTAGATATTGGCCCCGGTGCCGGGATTCATGGCGGAGAAATTGTCGCCACCGGAACACCGCCTGAGGTAGCCAAGGCCAAAAACAGCTCCACCGCCGAATTTTTGCGCGGCGATAAAATTATTCCAACGCCAAAATTTCGGCGACCCGGCAACGGCAAGGTACTGACTGTCAAGGGAGCCCGAGAGAATAATCTCAAAAGCATTGATGTAACCATTCCTTTAGGTCAGCTGGTAGTCGTCAGTGGCGTTTCTGGATCCGGTAAATCAAGCTTGGTTAATGACATCTTGGCGCGCGAACTAAGCGCCAGGCTTATGCGGGCCCATACTGTTCCGGGGAGGCATGATGATATTGAAGGCATTAATCATCTCGATAAAGCGGTTGTTATAGACCAGTCACCGATTGGCCGGACACCGCGCTCCAACCCGGCCACCTACACCGGGGTATTCACACCTATCCGCGAGCTCTTCGCCGCCATACCGGAAGCCAGATTACGCGGCTATATGCCTGGGCGTTTTAGCTTCAACGTCAAGGGTGGGCGTTGCGAAAACTGTTCTGGCGACGGAATGATAAAGATTGAAATGCACTTCTTACCGGATGTTTATGTGTCCTGCGAGGTCTGCCATGGTAAACGCTACAACCGGGAGGCACTAGAGATTCACTACAAGGGTAAAACTGTCAGCGATGTGCTGGATATGACGTGTGAGCAAGCCTTGGAGTTTTTTGAAAACATTCCGGCCATCGCCCGTAAGTTACAGACTCTGGTAGATGTAGGGCTTGGCTACATCACGCTTGGTCAGCCAGCTACAACTCTCTCTGGCGGCGAAGCCCAGCGCGTCAAATTAGCGACCGAATTGAGCCGCCGGCCTACGGGACGCACGCTCTATATCTTGGACGAGCCGACTACCGGTTTACACATGGCAGATGTTGCCAAACTGCTAAAAGTGCTACACGCTTTAGTCGATAGCGGCAACAGTATAATCGTTATCGAACACAACTTGGATGTGATAAAATCAGCCGACCGCATCATTGATATGGGGCCTGAGGGCGGCGATGCCGGCGGTAAAATCGTTGCTACAGGCACACCCGAGCAAGTCGCTAAAAATAAATTAAGCTACACCGGTCAATTCCTGGCAAAAATCATTTAGAGCTTCAGCTCGCCTGTTTATTCTTACCGAAATAATGCCTCCATTCCTCGCGTAGGGCCTTTTTTAACCTGGCCCTGACCAGTGGGTTCCTGAATATTTGATACAGGATTATAAAAAGCATGATATGGCCGGCAATCAGGATAGCCGGAAGGATGTAATGGTCGATGGTCGGGAAGTTAGTACCAATGTAATAGCCTGCCAGAGTAACTCCTAATCCCCAGAGCAACCCTCCGACTACGTTATAAGACGCAAAGTACGGCCAGCTCATCTTGCCAACGCCTGCTACAATCGGCGCAAAAGTCCGGATGGCGGGGAAGAAGCGGGCTATGATAATAGTTTTTCCGCCATGCTTTTCGTAAAATTTCTGGGCACGCTCTACATATTCGCGCCGGAAGAATAAACCATCTCGGCGCTTGAAAACCTTTGGGCCAAAATGCCTGCCGGTTTGATAGCCGACATTATCCCCTAAAATCGCCGACACAACTATAACGGTAATTAGCCACTCAATAGGTAGTAAACCCTGCGCTGCAAAAAAGCCCGACGTTAAAAGCAACGTGTCTCCCGGAAAAAAGAAACCGAAAAACAGGCCGCTCTCAGCGAAAACAATCAGGCCGATAGCTAAAAGTCCGCCGGCTGTGATAATGGTTTCGACATCTAAAAACATACTCCTTAGATTGTATATTACTAATCAAGGTACTCACACATTTTGCACTGGATGCAGTACAAGGAAGCATCGAGCAGCGGACCGAGCTGTATATGGACATACAGCGAAGGAGCAGCGCAGTTGCTGACGACGTAGTGCGCCAGAGTACTTTGGAAAGCTTGGATTTGCCTAGCTTACCGAAGCACGGTGCAAATCGTGTGAATCTTCTGATATAATATTCGGGATTAAACAGGGAAAGACATGGCGGTTAATTTAGACGCAGCGGTTAAGCTTGAACAACGGTTGGCCTTTGGTAAGGGCGTAAAGAATCTTAGAAAAGCCGGCCTTGTACCGGCCGTGGTCCATAATCACGGGCAAGACTCCATCCATGTGATGGCTCCGGAGCTTGAGCTTGAGAGAATTTATGAAGCCGCCGGTAAGCACCACCCCCTGAATCTAAAAATCGGTGATCAGAAATTCTTGGTTCTTATCAAGGATGCTCATTTCCATCCTGTTAAGAGGCGATTGCAGCACGTAGTTTTCCAAGCGATTAAGCGAGATGAAAAAGTCGAGGCTGAGGTACCAATTCGCATTGAGGGTGAGATACCGGCCGAGAAAGTCGGTTTGATGGTCTTGCACCAGCTCGACGAAGTCGAGGTAGAGGCCTTACCAGCCAACCTACCGGATGAGCTAGTAGTTGACGGCACTAGACTAGCTGAGCTCCACGATAAACTAACGGTAGCTGATATAGAAGTTCCAGAAGGTGTCACGATACTGACAGAAGCTGAGCATCCGATTGCCACCGTGGTTGAGACCAAAGCCATGATGGCCGAAGAGGAAGCCGCTGCCGAGGAAGCCGAAGCCGCCGAAGGCGAAGAGGCTGAAGGCGCCGAAACGGCTGAAGCCGAAGAAGGCGAGCAGACGGCCGAGAAGCCAGAGGAATAGCTCACACCCATCTTTTTCCGAACGCTCCGCTCACATGACGCATCCAACTGTCAAAGTGCACAACAGCCTGCGGAGCTCGTCCGCCAACTAGGCGGGCTCAAACAGTCCTCGGCCTAATGCTGTGCTTTTGACTTGTCTGCTCAGCTCCCTACGCACGTTCGTCAAAAGATGGGTGCTCGCTTAATAAACAGGGCAGAGGGTAGAATATTAGTGTGAATAAAAGGTTAGAAAAGAAATTAAAAGGGTTGCCAACAGCGCCGGGGGTATATTTTCATAAAGATAAAACCGGTGGCATTATATATATTGGCAAAGCCGCCAATCTGCGCAGCCGCGTGCGGCAATATTTCCAAAATAGCCGCCACCACGACCCTAAGACGGATTTAATGATTGGCGAAATCGCCGATATCGACTGGACGGCAGTAGAGACAGAAGTGGACGCCTTATTCTTGGAAGCCGAACTGGTACGCCGCTATCTGCCGCGCTATAACATCATGCTGCGTGACGATAAAAGCCTGCAGTATGTCCGGATTGATTACAAAAGCAGCTATCCTACCGTGAGCCTGGTGCGGCGCCCGTTAGATGACGGTTCTGAGTACTTCGGACCATACATCAATGGCTACGGCGTTAAAAAGGCTCTGCGGTATCTGCGCCGGGCATTTCCGTATGCCGTCAGCCAACCGCTTAATCAAAAACGAGCCAGCCTGTACTACCATCTGGGCCTGGACCCAGGCCTGGAGGATGGGCGGACCAGCCTGGAAGAATATAGAACTAATCTGCGCAAGCTCATGCAATACTTGCGCGGCGAGCGCCGGGTTCTTATGAAACAGATAGAGCGGGACATGAAAAAAGCTGCCAAAGCCAAAAACTTCGAGCAAGCTGCACGGTTCCGTAACCAGCTTTTTTCGCTGCAAGCTCTTTCACGCCAGGTTTTGTTCGGCGACCGCGAAATCCAAGATGTTAGTCGTGACCAGGCCTTGGTGGAACTGGCGGAATTACTTGCGGTAAAAAAACCACCACGGCGCATTGAGGGGTTCGATATTAGCCATATCTCCGGGACGGATACAACCGCCAGTATGGTTGTATTCACTGACGGTCTGCCGGAAAAGGCCGCTTACCGTAAGTTTAAGATTCGTACGCCCGGCAATGACGATTTTGCCCATATTTTTGAGGCCGTTAGCCGCCGTTTTAGCGAGACCAATGTCAAAAAATGGGGCCTGCCAGGCTTAATATTGATTGATGGAGGCAAAGGACAGCTATCAGCTGCCTTAGCAGCCCGCGACCAAACTGGCCATAGTAATATACCGGCGCTGGGAATGGCCAAGAGATTCGAGGATTTAATTGTCAAACAGCCAGGTGACGGGTTCGCAATCCACCGTTTACCGGAAGGCTCGCACTTATTGAGATTGCTGCAGCGGATCCGCGATGAGTCACACCGTTTTGCGGTTAGCTACCACAGTACACTCCGCCAAAGCCGGCAAACTGCTAGCCTACTGGATGAACTACCAGGCGTCGGGCCAATAACCCGTAAGAAACTAATCAGCCATTTTGGCTCGACAGGCAAAGTGCTTAATGCCCCCTCTTCCGAGTTGCAAAAATTGCTAGGCACAAAAACCGGCGCCAGAGTTGCCCATCATCTAAAAGCGCTAAGGTAAACTTGAAGTCGCTTAAGCATTAATAAGCTTGGTACAATAAAACCATCATGCAGTATCTTTTAGCCCGGTTCGTTATCCGGTGGTTCGTGTCATCACTGGGCCTCTGGATTGCCGCATCGCTACTTGGGCCAGATCGACTTAGCGTAGGCGACGGCCTAGGTACTGCAGCCGGTGCCGGTTTTTTTCTGGCGCTAGTTAACATGCTGCTCAAACCTATCCTGGTTATCTTGTCCTTCCCGGCCGTGATTTTGAGCCTTGGGCTGTTCATGGTAGTCATTAACGGCCTGCTTATTCTGATTGCCCACTGGATATACTCGCCACTTTACGTTAAAAACTTCGGCGTGGCGATTATAGCCGGTATAATTGTGGGGCTTGTAAACTTTTTAGTTAGCCAAGTACTGGAGAACAAATGAATATTTGGAATTACGTAACTATCATATCTGTAATACTGCTTATTATTCTGATACTTATTCAGACCCGCGGCGCCAGTCTTGGCGCCGGATTAGGCGGCGGCGGCGAGGTCAATACTGTCCGCCGCGGCTCGGATAAGACGCTGCACCAGCTAACTATTATTCTGGTTTTTATCTTTGCCGCCAGCATCATCATGACTATTGTGGCGCAGTAAATCTGCCAGATGATTATCGGAGGAAGATTTGGCGGTAGTTGATGATGAGACAAAAAAACGGTTTTTGCGCCGTGTCAGTAAACGGCGTCGCGGAGCCTTAGAGCTAGGCCTGCAAGCCGACCAAAAAATAGACAAGCTGTTATTGCGCCGGTTTGACCGTCTTGTATCAGTTAGGCGGTTTGTTATGTTATGGATTGGTTTATTCGTAGTTTTGTTTTTCGCGACTTTTGCCCAATTCCGCGATTTATCGCGGAATTATCAAAGTTTACAGCCTGTTCCTGGCGGCCTCTACTCCGAAGGAATTGTTGGCACTTTCACCAACGCCAATCCTTTATATGCATCCGGCGCGGCCGATGCTGCCGTTAGTCATTTGGTTTTTGCAGGTTTATTTAGGTATGACTCAGATAACAACCTGACCGGCGATATGGCCGAGAGCTACAGCCTGGACAGCGCCCAGAAGCGCTACACGGTACACCTTAGAAAAGCCGTCAAATGGCATGACGGTAAGCCATTTACGGCCGATGATGTGGTCTTTACCTACCAGACAATTCAGACCCTTGGCGCCCAATCAGCTTTGTTTAGCAGCTGGCTGGACATTAAGGTCAGTAAACAAGACGCATATACGGTCAACTTTGATTTACCCAATTCCCTCAGCTCTTTTCCCCATGCGATGACCAATGGCATCGTGCCTAAGCATCTGCTAGCGGACGTCCCGGCCGAGCAACTTAGGAGCACTCCATTCAACGCCAAGCCAGTTGGTACAGGGCCTTTTGTGTGGCGATTTGTAGAAGCCAGCGGCTCAGTCTCCAGTGCTGCCAGCGATCGCCGGCAACGAATTACCCTATCGGCATTTAGCGACTATTGGCGCGGACGTCCTAAGCTGGATGGCTTTAACTTGTTAACCTTTAGCGATGAAACCCGGTTGATTGAGGCCTTCAAACAAAATCAGATTAACGCCATCAGCGGCCTGGAAAGTCTACCTGACGAGCTGAAAACCGGCGGCTCCATCCAAACTTACGTGACGCCCCTGACTAGTGCTGTGATGGCTTTTTTCAATAACTCACGGCCGATACTTAGTAGCATCAACCTAAGACAAGCTCTGGTTAGCGGCGCAAATACACATGAAGTGGTCAGCTTGACCCCTTATGCCACCAAAAAAGTTGACCAGCCTTTTCTGAGAGGGCAGGTTGGCTATAACTCCGGCCTGGCCCAGCTGCCATATAATCCCGAAGAAGCCAATAGGTTACTTGATGCCGAAGGCTGGCTGCGGGATGCTACTGGCCAACGATCCAAAGGCGGGCTGCCATTGGCATTTAATTTAAGTTCTCAGAATACCCAGAACTACTCAATGACGGCCAAATTTCTCCAGGAAGAGTGGGCCAAAATTGGAGTCAAAATCACGGTCAATTATTACGACAGCAATGAGCTTCAAGGAGGCATTATTGGTAACCACGATTACGACATTTTGCTCTACGGGATTAGTTTGGGGGTGGACCCCGACATGTTTGCTTACTGGGACAGCAGCCAAGCCAGCATTACTTCACAAGGACACCTTAACTTAAGCGAATATAAGTCTTCAACCGCTGACCAGGCACTCCAAGCCGGCAGGACTCGGGCTGACCCCAAAGTTCGGGCGATAAAGTACCAGGAATTCTTGAAGGTTTGGAGAAAAGACGCGCCGGCTCTAGCGCTGTATCAACCTAACCTTCTGTATATAACCCGCGGCCCGGTCTTTGGTTATGAGCGCAAAGCGCTAAATTCGGCGGCTGATAGGTTTTACAATGTTGACAGCTGGATGATTCGCCAGAAACGCCAGACCATAGAATAAAATTTCTGGTGGGCGAGGTGGGATTCGAACCCACAACCCTTTTCAGGGCACGGATTTTAAGTCCGCTCTGTAAACCATTCCAGCACTCGCCCAGTTTGTCAAATTCTTAAATTTGGAGGCACCGACGGGATTTACACCCGCGTAAAAAGGTTTTGCAGACCTTTGCCTAATTCCTCGGCCACGGTGCCATAACTCCTTAATAATTATACTAGATATCCACATCTATTAGTTGCGCGAGTCGCAAAAACTCGCTATTGTTGAGCTGTAAGTTAATAACGGGTGGGCTAAAGGAGGATCCATGGAATGGACTTGGGGTTCACCCGTAGCTCTCGGCCTATTTTTGATGATGGTCGCAGCCGCACTAGTTATAACGGGCGTGGCTGTTGCCCTGATTACTGGGGAAGCCAAAGTTTCTGACTTGCCCGGTCTACGTCGCCGCTAAAAACAAAGCTCTTAATTTAAACTTAAAAATTCCCGACCTTGGTTGGGAATTTTTTTGGTGCAGGATAGTTTACGCATTTCAAACGTCATCCCTCACCGCTAATAATGATTATAAACTAAAACACCTTGCTGAGGTGTTTAACTTATCGGGCAACCTGCTTGATGCCTGATTGAATTTTTCAACCACTGGTTTTAAACACTCGGTTCAGGAGAGAGCTTAGCAATAAGGCCAAAAAGCATTTTTCCTATTCGTAGCCGTGTATCGTCATCATCATTTGCTGGAAAGGTAGAGAAAACCGCTAAAAACTCCTGCCTGTTATGCTCATTATTTAGCTGGCACAAATACTTTAATGTTTGCAGCAAAAATGCTAAGTCAAATCTGGCTACAAATGAAACCAAAACTTCTTTCGGGTTTTCATAACCCAATGCACGCAACAGCCTAAGTAATTTCTCGGTCATTTCAGCTGTAATGCGTGGTTTTGTTTCTGCGGCTTCTTGCCCTATATAACAAGCGGGCATTGCATCTTCTATTCCCTGCAAAATTGCATACAGCTTGTTCTCTTCAGTCTCAGCATCTGCTTTTTCAGGAGCTCCTGATAATAATTCAACCAACTGCACTAAAGTTTGCTCCAGCGGCTGCTCGTTAGCTTCTTCCTGAATAGCCTCTAAAGTTACAGGTTCTTCACTAATTGGTTGTGTGGCGACAAAGGCTTCAAAGTCTGATGGAGTTGCTGTCTCTGCATCAGCTTCTAGCACAGGCCCAACAATGGTGGCTTCTTCAAAAACAGACGGCTCTCCTTCTTGGTTAGCAGCTGTCAAAGCAAGCAATTCCTTGTATGTCTCAACCGTCTCAGGCTCAAATAATGCTCTAAGCTGTTCATCTATATAAGCTTCGGTCTTTTGTTGCATATCTGCCATCTCTGGTTCATTTTCAATTATTAATTCGTGAGGCGCTAGGTCAAGCTCGCTTCTAGGGTAATCTTCGTCTATGAAGTCAGCCTCAGCGATAGTTGGCTCGGTTTCAGGCATAGCCACAATTGCACCCTCTAGGTCAGCGGACTCGTCATAGCTTTCATTCAGGGTATCGTTGCTATCAGATGCGAGCACTATCTCTGGTTCAGGTTCTCTGATAGTTGAGCTTTTGACAATCTCTAGTTCGGCTACCACAGGTTTTACTGCATCGGTCTCGTATTGCTGCTGATGGCTAAAAGCATCAGTTTGTTCTGGGCGGTCAACTATTGTCCTTCTATCTGTGTTTTTAACAATTACTTGTGGCTGTGTCGTCGACGGGCTTATTTCAGTTTTTTCACCCTGTGTGGCCAAAGGGGTCACATTAGACGTTTGCTCAATCGTTTCCTTTACATCTCTTTGAGTTACTTCAGATTGAGCCTGCTTCATTATTGGCTCTGCCTGATGATTTGTGGCTGTATTGACAGGTTTTGTGGCTAGTCCTTGCTCAACGTAAGAGTGCTCTTGGATTTCTAAGACTGGCTCTGGTTTGACAGTACGCTCCGTATTGGTATCCGTAATTTGTTTTTTAGGCTCGTTCGTTTTAGGCTCTTGCTCAACTTCTATCTTTTCTTCAAGCTTAGGCTTATCTGGCTCTTCTTTATTTTCTTTCTCTATTTTCTCTTTACCTAGTGCCGCTAATTCCAAGAGAGTATTAACCTGCTCAGGTGCTTCTATTGCTAGTCTACCAAGCACAGGGCAGCGGGCAATTGCGTCTTCTGCACTAAATGCTCGCTCAACTGTTCCATCGGCCCGCTGATAGGTATAGCTTGCTTCTGCTGGTGGCATACCAATAGCATCAGTTTGGGCAGGTGCTATCAAGGTTTCATTATCACTCATCTTGCCCACCTAACTGTTTTTATTGGCTAGGATTGTCTCCCCTCTATGTATTGTCCAACAAAGCTACGCAAA
This sequence comes from Saccharimonadales bacterium (SeqCode), assembly GCA_036507655.1. Taxonomy (GTDB): domain Bacteria; phylum Patescibacteriota; class Saccharimonadia; order Saccharimonadales; family UBA10212; genus 2-01-FULL-49-22. The sequence continues at coordinate 29,020 of DATCIS010000011.1, read as the reverse complement.
GCGTTTTTTGTGTCTCCGTATCTTGGGTCATTGGGGCTCATTGTCTCAAAACCAACAAGTATCGGCCGGGCATGCTCACCACAAATATCTAAAAAGTCTCTGGCCTGTATTGTACCGCTAGCTGTTGCTATCTTACGGTCAGCCAAATGTCCGAGTCCAAGTAAGCGTAAGTATTTTTCGCCTTCGTGTTCTTTTTCTTTATCATCAAATTGCTCAAAACTCATTAATCTAACTATAACAAAAAGAGGCCTTAATGACCCCAAATGTTAGAAAGCTCCCGGTTGAAGTATCGTTTGGGTTGAATTGGTGCAACATAGTTGACGCATTTCAAACGTCAGCTATCGCTGCTATAACAGATTATAAACTAAAGCGCCTGGTTGAGTTATTCGGATTATCAGGCGACTTACTTAATACTTGAAGCCGGCTTAGTGTCTTGTGTTTAGGATCTAATCAAGGACTTGAAACTATTTTTTGATCTTTCATCCTTCAACCGCCACCTCAAATCCTCCATATGCCATCCTCTTCATGTCAAACGGCATTGAAAAATCACTTTGGTCTTTATCTTTATACTTTTCATCCATTTCATCCATCACCTTTTTGTTTACTTCATCGCGGTGTTGCTTGGAGTTAAAAACAATAAAGGAAAACCATACGTTTTCGTCACTTTTTGCGCCCGCCATTTCGGCAAAAGCTCGTGATTTTTCCTCACCCATTTCCTGTTGTTTGAGATCATCGCCTCTGCATTCAAAGTATTCAAGCGCACCATGCCTCATCCATGTATCCCGCCCCTCTTCCGCCATTTTCTTGTAATCATCTTCCTTGCCTTTGGGCACTATAAGCACAAATCCATCAATATATTTCGCCATTTCATTTACCCCTTTCATTAGAGTTACATCTTTAGTAAGTGTAAAACTTAAAACATGTTTTACATAATCTTTAACTCAGGTTTTGTCTGTGAAATTCTCCCCTAAAAGGCTTACTGGAAGGCAACTATAATGGTGCGGCATCGTTGACGCATTTCAAACATCGGCTATTGAGCAATATGGTAATCAAAAGTTGAACTATTTAGTGAAAGCTTTCAATTTGTCAGCCGAGCTGCTCTTCAAGTAGTTTTAATAGCTTTGTTGTCGTGCTCCAGCTGCGAATAGTCATAGACTTGTAGAGCGGTGATGTCATAACTTTGTTCAACCGGCTTTTGGTTCGTAGGGCACTGAGACGTTGCGAGTAGATGACGCCATCGCCAGGCCAGACTGTGTCGACTCCCTCTCGGGGAGCGAATATGGGCATAGCCTGAGCCGAATCAATATCCATCAAAAAGATGACATCGCTGTGGTACTTCTCTGGCTGTTCACCGAAGCCTTTGGGCTTGTGATCAATGACGGCCTGAAACTGTTTACGGCTCAAAACCAAAACTTTGATGAGTTCGCTATCAAGTTTGAAGCTTTTAGTCAGAGTAGCTTCAATTTGGGCTTTAATCTTGTCAGCGGGTTTGTCGGACGCCAACATCACGTTTCCGCTCTGAATATATGTGATGACATTACTAAAACCCCGTTCTTCAAGAAACAGCTTTAGTTCTGCCATTGGTATTTTGTTTTTTCCGCCAACATTAATGCCGCGCATAAGTATCACATAGGTATTCATTTTAATTAACTCGTTGATTGCATAAGACAGGAACTGACCTCAATTGTTTGAAAAACGTTTGGGTTGAAATGGTGCGGGTGAAGAGACTCTAACTCTCGACCTCTTCCTTGGCAAGGAAGCGCTCTAAACAACTGAGCTACACCCGCTCGTCGCGACTAACGCGCTCGCCTCGTTTTGTCTTTGATGGGTCTAAAGCCAAAAGCTTCGGCTTAGTGCTATGTCGCTCCTCTCAAAAACGCAACTCGACCAGATCTTGCGTTTTTGTTAAGAACAGGGGTAATTATACCAAATTTTCCCGGGGTCCCCAAAGCGGGGAGTTCCGCTTTGGGGTTAAGAATTGAGCCGACCGTACATGAAGAAACGGCAGCTAGAAAACTTAAGCTACCGTTTCTGAATAAAAGGTCGTGGTCAATTCTGGTGGCGCCTCTCGGACTCGAACCGAGGACACAAGGCTCTTCAAGCCTCTGCTCTACCAACTGAGCTAAAGCGCCATGGTTATATTCTATCAATTCTGGTGGGCGCTGAGGGACTTGAACCCCCGACCTCCTCGGTGTAAACGAGATGCTCTAGCCAACTGAGCTAAGCGCCCCTGGTCCTTCGACTACGTTCAGGATCATTCAACTCGCAAATGGTTTACCATGAGCGAGCGAAAGCGAGTCGAATGGTGGGTGAGAGAGGACTTGAACCTCCACGCCTTTCGGCACAGCCACCTCAAGGCTGCGTGTATACCAATTTCACCACTCACCCTCGTCGGAATCGACGTGTCGGCTTCCATACTTTTTACAACCCTACCACTCGATCAAGTAAAAGTACTTACAGCCTCAGGTCGCTTCCTCCTCTCAAAAACGCAACTCGTTACTAATGTTGCGTTTTTGTGCTGAGAACAGATACAATTATACTGCCTAACAGATACAAACTCAATTAGCTGCGAGGGAGGTGTTCGTGGTGGTGGGCCAAGTTGTACTCACCTCGCATCAAAGCCTTAACCTCATTAGCCGATGCCGTTTTTACGCCCGGGTTAAGAATCCCGTAAGGATCAAAAATATTTTTGACCTTCAGTATCAAGTTGTAAAATTCGGGGCTATGGGCGGAAGAGATATAAGGTGCGCGGATTCGGCCGTCACCGGCAGCGGCAGTAATACTGCCATCCAGATCCCTAACCACCCCATAAATTGCCTCAGAAACCTTGAATAACTTCTGGCGGTCTCCAATTACTCCTAGATCGAGCATTGGCTGCATACGCACTACGCCATCACCGGCTTGGCCCCAAGCTGCAGCCGTTAAGCCATTGGTTCCATAGACTTCTGTCGCTCTGTGTAAAAATTCGACCAGGCTGGTAATAGGCACACAGACATCCTCAGCTACCGGCACAGCCTTGGATTGGCCGTGAGGTTGCGTGAGGATAGTACTAACACTGTGGCGAATCTTCCAATATCTCTCCATCTCTTCGCGATGTGTGCCTGAGTGGAAGGTACCGTCGATTTTTTTGAATATTTTTTGCAAATTTTTTATGGCCTTCTTCTGATTGCCCTCTTTCACATCGTCGAACTCAATAAATAGATGGATGTCTGCCGAAGGACTTTCCAGGACGCCGGCCAATTGGTTTGGGTTAATCTGCAAAACCAGCTCAACAGCGGAGCGGTTTACCATATCGAAAATACTCGGTTTAAGCTTCAGCACTTCCGGCAGGATTTCATGAAGGTCATTCAGGTCATTCAGGCTGATTAACGCCATGCTGGTAATAGGATTGTGGGAAACTACCTCCATTGTTGCTTCAGTGATAATACCGAGAGTTCCTTGAGAGCCAATAAACAGAGGTGTCAGATCGAAGCCCTTTTTGCTGCGGACGCTGGATAGGTTGTAGCCCATAGCGTTATGCAGGGCCCGGACGCGCTGCCTTTCGTGCCCGATTAGTTCAGCGTTTTCTTCTAGGAGCGCATCCAGCGACCGGAAAATCTCTCCTTCAAACGTCGCCAGTCCGAGCTTGCGGTTAAGCTCGCGTTTACTAAGTGGGCCGGTTTCAATCACTTCGCCGTTCGCCAAAACCACTCTTAACTTTTCAACGTATTGTCCGGTGGTGCCGTATTTTACTGATTTTTCACCGATGGCATTGGTAGCTATGCCACCGCCGATGCTGGCATAGTGCTGCGAACTAGGATAAGGCGGTAGAAATAAACCGTGTGTGTAAAGTGTTTGCTCGAGCTTATCGTAGGTTGCACCCGGTTCAACTACAACGAATTCTTTCTTGGCATCGAGCATCAGCACCTTGTTCATGTGGGCCGTGAAAACCAGCAAAATACCGCTGCCTATAGCTGAACCAGAAGTATTACTGCCACCACCTCGAGCAGTTACAGGCATAATGCGGCCGCGTTTAGCCAGCTGCCAAGCAAAACGGGCAGTTTTGCGAACGTCGCTTTCAGTCCTGGGATAAACTACAATGGCCGGCGCCAAACGTAAGATGCTAGCATCATGTGAGAAGTGTCGTCTAACCTCCGGGCTATCCGTTACCTCACCAAGCAGATGCTCCTGCAGATAGTGTGCGACCTTACTCATAATCGATAGACTCAACCACTTTGGTAATTATGATAGCACGCCTCACTTGCCAGGAACACCAGTAATCACGTAAAATAACAGAGGTAAGGGCGAATGGCGGAATTGGTAGACGCGCTAGCTTCAGGAGCTAGTGAGCGCAAGCTCGTGGAGGTTCAAGTCCTCTTTCGCCCACCACTTATCTTATCTAAAGATACGCCAGGTCCAGGAGGGGGCAATAACCGATTGCTTTAACACGACCGGTACCGATTTACTACCACCTGATACGGATTTTATAGAACCAACACTGAAATTTTGTGTTTTTGGCGCTTGTATATCAGACAAGTTGGTATCCAAAACTACATTTTTACCCTTCCAGTTAAGGAGCTTCATTTCATTAACGGCCACTGCCTCAAGACTGCCACCCCACGGCAGATTGTATCGAGCTACACTTTGGTTAGCTTTAACGGCTGTGACAATCTCAAAACCGTTATCAGCAGATTGGATTAGACTACGGGAATCGCCCATGGCTATATCTCTCGTTGGAGCGCCTAAAATAGCACCAATGACAGTCACATTTTGGCCGGTAATTGTCCGCTTGGCGCCGAACAGATAACAACCACCCGCCTCATCGGTGTTTCCGGTTTTAATGCCCAAAATGCCATCAGTGCCTAGCAGCCAGTTAACATTTCTAATCGTCCCCACCCCGGGGAAATTAGCCTCACTCTGATTAATTATGTTGGACAAAACCGGGTCCTTAAGTATGGCTTCCCCCAAGAAAACTAGGTCTTCAGCCGTCGAGACCGTTTTTGGCGAAAAACCGCTGGCATCAGCCACTTGAGTTTGCTTCAACCCGAGACTTTTGACGAACTGATTAGCGAAATCGATGAATTTATCAACCGAACCAAACGCCCAAACTACTGTAGTATCAGCGATATTATTGGCTGAGGGCAGCAGCATAGCCTGAAGTGCTTGGTACTGAGTAATTTGCTGTCCCGCGCTAACTGGTAGCACAGACCCGTCTTTTGCCAAATAGTCGCGATAAAGCTGGACATCTGCTTCAGTAATGGTTATGAGAGGGCCTTGTTGTCCGTTCTGAAGCGGTTTTTCTTTGAGTACAGCCAGTGCCGTAATAACTTTGGCAATACTGGCAATCGGTACCGGTTTAGAGGAGTTATTTCTTTCCAAAACCCCAAATCCGACCGCCCCCAGCGCAGCCTGGCCATAGGATGGCCAAGGCAGCTTTATGGCTTCACTAGTCTTTTGGACGGGGATGATCACTTCGGCTCGGATGGCCGGCAACGGTCTTTGATACAGCCAAAAACCGACCGCCAATAAACTAATCGACAAAACAAGGCCGGCTATTAATACATAACGCATATAACTACTGCCTATCATACAATTTCTGATTCAAACTAATGTATAATTATGAATGGAAAATCGGAGGAAAGGATAAAGGAAGATGAGCTGGGTAATCATAGCAATCGTGGCAGCACTGCTGCTTTTTATAATCTACATCTACAACAGTTTGGTGCGCTCCAAAGTACGTGTAGATGAAGCCTGGAGCGATATCACAGTCCAACTGAAACGCCGCTATGACCTGATTCCCAATTTAGTTGAGACGGTTAAAGGTTATGCGAAACACGAACGGCAGGTATTCACAGAGGTCACTAAAGCCCGGACCGAAGCCTTAAAAGCTAAAACTGTTGGCGAAGCCGCTCAGGCCGATAACATGTTCCAGGCCGCACTCAAAAGCCTTTTTGCGGTGGCAGAGGCCTATCCTCAACTGCGGGCTACCGAGAATTTTCAGCAGCTGCAGTCTGATGTTACCGACACCGAAGATAAAATCCAGGCCGCCCGCCGGTTTTATAATGGCGCTGTCCGCGATTTGAACATCAGGATTCAGACTTTTCCGAACAACATTTTCGCCAGCATGCTAGGCTTTAGACTGCGTGAATTCTTCGATGTTGAAGAGAATCAACGTCAAGAAGTCAGCCAACCGGTCAAGGTCGACTTTTCGGACACAAAATGACTCCGTGTATCAAACTGATTAAGAGGAAAAGGAGCAGCCCGACAAAATGTGAACCATTTTGGCAGGCAGCAATGAGGGAAAACCCTAGGTTGTCCCTCATACGGCGAAGCCGCTTCTATGTACGAACAGATTTCTTCTAATAAAAGACGTACTGTTATTTTGCTGGCTGCCTTTTTGGCGCTACTTTGGGCCTTTGCCTACGTGATAAGCCAAGCTACTGGTAACAGGGGACTACTTTTCTTCATCGGGCTTTTTTCTCTAAGCTACGCCATCTTCAGTTATTTCGCCGGCGCTAAAATGGCTCTGGCAATCAACCGCGCCAAAGAAATTCAGAAGAAAGATGAACCTCGACTATGGCGGACTGTTGAGAACCTGGCAATAACTGAGGGTATGTCGATGCCGAAAGTCTATATCATGGACGATCCGGCGTTGAACGCCTTCGCCACCGGTCGTAAACCGGATAAAGCAGCGGTTTGTGCGACCACCGGTTTGCTGAAGGCTCTTGATGACAATGAACTTGAAGGCGTAATGGCCCACGAGTTGGGGCATATTAAGAATTACGATATGCGGGTTAACACTATAGCTTTTGCTCTAGTCGGCATCATTTCAATGATTGCCGATTTCTTTTGGCACATCACCATATTCGGCGGCCGGGACGGCAACCGCAACCAACTCTTCGCGGTATTAGCGATTGTGGCAGTGATTTTAGCCCCTGTAGCTGCGACTTTGTTGCAATTAGCCATCAGCCGCCGGCGAGAATATTTGGCTGATGCAACCGGAGCCCTTACTACTAGATACCCAGAGGGCCTGGCCGGTGCACTTGAGAAAATTGGTAAGCAGGGGAGTAAAACCAGAATTCAGAATACTGCAACGGCGCATATGTTCTTTGCCAACCCGCTTTCTGGTAAAACCTTAGCCACTTTATTTAGTACACACCCGCCGGTTGAAGCTCGCATCAAAGCCCTTCGTGAAATGAAACTTTAAATCTCCAAAACACCCCTGTTTAAACGCTTGCTGGTTTAGTAATTTTACCAGCTCGCTATTTAGGTTAAGAGCAAAACTTCTTGACGCTAATAAGATATAATTAGGGTATGTCGAGAGGAGAGAAAAAAGGGTCGCGAACCCGCAAGTTGACGCGTGGGCAAAAAAAGACAGTTGCCAAAAAAGCAGCCCGGAAACGCACTAAATTACCAAGCAGCTTTAGGCTGACATGGCAGGTCTTGGGCATTATCCGTAACTACTGGAAGCCGCTTGGCGGCATTGTGCTGGTTTATCTGGTTTTAAATATTATATTCGCCAGCGGCATCAGCGGCCTAGGCTCCAGTGTGACTGAAATTAAAGCCAATTTGGAGAACGGCGACCGATTCTGGAACGCTCTTGGTGGCTTTGGCTCGCTGGTCGGTAGCGGCGGTGCCAGCGGCTCGCAAACAGCTTCAATTCTACAAAGCATTTTAGTTATTCTAGAAAGTCTAGTTATTATTTGGGCGCTCAGGCAGCTTTTGGCAGGCAACAAAATTAAAGTCAAGCAGGCCTATTACCTGTCCATGGCCCCGCTTATACCCTTTCTAATAGTAGTTGCCGTGATCTTTATACAACTGTTACCTCTGACTTTTGGCGCGCCGGTTATTGGCACTATTTTAACCGCAATTTTTAATTCTGGTGCGCTTTTAACCTCTCTTTTCATCATTTTTTTTAGCGCTTTGGCTGCCTGGTCCTTTTACATGATAAGTAGCTCGATTTTTGCGCTGTATATAGTTACCTTGCCAGACATGCAGCCACGCCAAGCCTTGCGTTCGGCTAAGAACTTAGTCAAGTATCGCCGCTGGGCATTGATGCGTAAAGTCGCCTTTTTACCAATATTTATTTTGGTTGTAATGGCAGCCGTTGTGGTGCCACTGATCTTATTTGTATCTTTTTTGGTAGCCCCGGTTTTTTACATCCTCAGCATGCTAGTGATTTTATTCATCCACAGCTACCTTTATAGCCTTTACAGGAGCATGCTCGAATGAAGAATGACAAAGTAGTTAGGCGGGCTGCCAAACTGCGCGAGCTCATCAACGCCTATCGCTATAACTACCACGTACTAAACAAATCAATAATGTCCGAGGCAGCGGCTGATTCGCTGAAGCACGAACTGTCGCAAATTGAGGAAAAACACCCGGAGCTGATAACGTCTGATTCACCAACTCAGCGAGTCGCTGGTGAGCCTCTGCCAGGATTCAAGCAGATCAGACATTCCTCCAGAATGCTCAGCCTAAACGATGCTTTCAATGAAAAGGAACTTCGTGACTGGATAACCCGTATATCTAAACTACTCCCGACCGGCAACAAGCTGGAATACTGGGCGGATATCAAAATGGATGGTTTTGCCGCTGCGCTGGTTTACCAAAATGGCGTACTCGAGCAGGCAATAACCCGCGGTGATGGCTTCGTCGGCGAGGACGTAACGGCTAATGTGCGAACAATTGAATCGGTCCCACTAAGCCTACGAAACAGTAATAAACACCCAGATCTTATAAGAGGCAGGACAGAAATTAGGGGTGAGATTGTAATGTACAAAAAAGACTTTGAAAAGCTAAACGCAGCAAGAGCTAAGGCCGGACAGCCGCTTTTTGCGAACCCCAGGAACACAGCGGCCGGCACAGTCAGGCAGCTTGATCCAAAACTGGTCGCTGCTCGGCCACTGCATTTTCATGCTTATGATCTGATACGAGCAGACAATTCAGAAGTGCGGACAAACGAGTTTGCTTATGAAGCTTTGCGCGAACTTGGACTGCTGGCTAATCCATTTGCCAAGAAGTTACATACTGCCGAAGAAATCATAAAATTTGCCAAGCTCTGGGAAAACAAACGCTCACAATTGCCTTTTAACACCGATGGACTAGTTGTAAAAGTAAATGATAAAAAGTTGCACTCCCGATTGGGAGTTGTCGGCAAGGCACCGCGCGGCTCACTAGCCTATAAATATCCGGCTGAGCAGGCCACGACTAAAATCAAAGATATTTTTGTCAGTATAGGTCGTACCGGCTCGGCAACGCCAGTAGCTATACTCGAGCCGGTTGTTGTCTCCGGCAGCACTGTCCAGATGGCAACTTTGCACAATGAAGGCGAGGTGCATCGCAAAGATGTCCGCATAGGAGATACAGTTATAGTCCATAAAGCTGGCGATGTCATCCCCGAAGTAATCGAACCGATTAAGAAGCTGCGCAATGGCTCGGAGAGAAAGTTCGTCATGCCTACTCAATGTCCGGATTGCGGCACCAAATTAGTAAAGAGCAAAAAGGAAGATGCAATATGGAGATGTCCGAATGAGAGTTGTCCATCTAGGAGCTGGAAGCTCGTTGGCCATTTTGCCAGTAAGGGAGCGCTGGATATCGAAGGACTGGGCGAGAAGAATGTTATGGCCTTAATCCAAGCCGGCTTAGTCAAGGACCCGGCCGATATTTTTACGGTTAAAAGAGCAGATCTACTTAAGCTGGAAAGATTCGCTGATATCTCTGCTGCAAAGCTCGAAAAAGCGATGCAAGAGAAAAAAAGACCTACCTTGGACAGGTTTATTTATGCACTCGGGATTCGGCATATTGGCGAACAAACTGCCATAGACTTAGCTAATCACTTCCATACTTTCGAAAAACTCAAAGCAGCCACTATAGACGAGCTCAGCGAAGTGGAGGGAGTTGGCGTGATAGTTGCCGAGTCGGTCGTTGAGTGGTTTTCACAGCTGAGAAACAAAAATCTGCTGGCCAAATTTCACAAAGCTGGAGTCAAGCCTCAAGAAGCCCATCCGCCAAAGGGTCCACTGCGCGGTAAAAACTTCGTTGTTACCGGGTCGCTCGAGTCGATGAGTCGCGAAGAAGCTGCCGAGAGAATACGGGCTCGGGGTGGCAGATTTCGGTCTTCTGTCGCTGAAGAAACAGATTATCTAGTAGTTGGCGAAAACGTTGGTGGGACAAAGTTGGCTAAAGCTCGCAAGCTGGACACCAGGCAAATCGACGAAACAGCATTTCTGAAGCTGCTTGACAGAAAGTAAGCACAAGCGTGTAATTGAGGTAGCTTCGCGCACCGGGCCTCCGGTTGTAATTTGCTTCGCATAATTACAGCAGGACGAAGACAAAAAATTCGCGGAGAAAAATAATTACAAAAATTCGCCCCGGTAGCAAAGCCTTGAAGCTCCGTAATCTGATTGCAGACTACTCCGCTCAGGACTTGCTATGGGGTAAAACCCGGGCCCAGGGTGGGCTGCGCGAAGCTCCAACACCTCCCGGCCGCCTGCTTAAGCAGGCGGCCTTTCTTATCAACTCCTTCAAATGATAAAATTACAGGTTAGAGGGGGCATTAGCTCAGTTGGCTAGAGCGCCGCATTCGCATTGCGGAGGTCGGCGGTTCGACTCCGCCATGCTCCACCAGATAGACGTTCATTCTTTAGCAGGCTTGAACGCCATACGTGCGCCAACGAAACCAATGGCAACTGTTATGGGTAGCAAATAAAGAGCCTCACTTCGTAGTCGCATATGGCTAATATTTAGCTCGTCAGCAGAGGCCTCTTCCGTGTGCGCCTCGGAGCTTTCTTCAATGTGTGCCTCGGCCGGTTGGAGGCGGGAATACACTCCTAAACCTATAACGGTAGCTAAAAATATAAAACCTAAACCCAAAACTAGCTTGCGTTTTGCCCAGTGAACATACGGACCGCGGTCTATGAAAGGAAACAATGCCAAAATCACAAAAAAGCCCACTATGCCCCAAACCAAGCCCTTCAAACCGAAAATATCTTCTAGCCCATAAAATGGCCAGAACATCCATAGTGGCCTAGTAACCTCTTGCTCGAGAATGCCAGGCTGGCCAATCGGTGCTGGAAAAGCAATGGCCAGCAAACTCGCCAACACTAGAAAAAGCAAGCTAAAACCTGTCAGTCTACGCAAGTGTAATAAAAAGCTCGATTTGCCTTGACCGGCCGTTGCTGCCGCAACAGCCGTTTTCGCTGGCTTGGGCGATATCCCCCTGGCCTTTATGAGGAACAGATGCACTGATAACAGGCCGAGTAATAGTAAATAAAGAATGGTGATATGCCAAGAGTAAAGCTGGGTCATAACGGGGACGCCAGCATTGGTTAAGCCAATCTGGACGCCAAATAAACCAATACTCTCCTGGACGTGCCCGAAAGCCTCGACGGCCTCTTGGTCCCATCTTAGGACACTGCCCACGAAAATATATGTAACAGTTACAAACAGTAGGGATACTCCAGTTAACCAAGTCAGTCTTCTGGGTTTTTTATAAGAGCCGGTAATAAAGACTCTGACAGCGTGCAGCAGTAGCAGAAAAACCACTAAGTTAGCAATCCAAAAATGTAGGCTGCGCATAAAATCAAATAAAGGCACGTTAGCGATTGACGCCAGAATGCTATCATGGGCTTTCTCGATTGTCGGGTTATAAAATTGGGTTAAATAGGCGCCAGATAGTCCCAAGACCAGAAAGGACGACAATGTAATGCCGCCGAACATATAAAGAAGCCTGTTGGCATATACCGGCACGCGGTAATCTATTTTTTTAAACAATGAGTCTGAATTGTTAGCCATCCCTAGGCCTTTGATTATCGAGTATTCTTTAAATCCAGCCTATAACTCTTTTGCTTTCAATTCAAATCTTTTTTAGTTCTGAAATTAATGTGGGGTTTTGAATAGACATCTTGGGATCATCTAGGACGTAACGGACTACCCCTTCTTGATCGATAACCAAATAGGTATGCCCAGGCATGCTACCTCTGTGCATGGACGATTCAAGCGTCAGCATACCGTATTGCTCAGAAATCGCTTTGTTAGTGTCAAACAACACGGTACCCTTAGCTAAATCGGGCATTTGCTGAAAGGCTTTACCCCAATGCTCGACCGGGTCTACGACGATACTGGCGCTTAGAACGTCGGAGTTATTTAACTGTCCGTCAGTACCAAGCGCGGCCATTTGGTTCCAGCAGGCCGGGTAACACATTATTCCCTCGTTGAAGAAGAGTACTGTTTTCTTGCCTCGCATATTGCTAAGCTTGAAAGTCTCTCCCCTTTGGTTTTGCAGGCTGAAATCGGGCGCAGGCTGGCCAACCATACTATCCAGCGGCTGAGCTTTTTTAACAAATTTTTCTTCCGAACCGGACTTAACAAGACTGGCTGCGCCGAACATTACTAAGCCCAGTGCTACTAATATCAGTACTAGTTTTTTGCTCATTTTCTTTCCTCCTTTGTATTAATTTCGCTTTTAGCCTGCTTGTAAGCTACCCAGCCTATAGCTGAGAATAAAAGCACAAAAACCAGAGCCCACAGCATATCTGAGATACCTTTAGTCGCCGATTCGATAAAACGAGTTACTCGGGCTGCCAACAGATTAATCTCGACCGAATAGCTTGATGTAAAAGCGTCCGGGTTGGCCCGCTCGTATATCAAAATAAAGGCGCCGAAAAGAGTGAAAATAACACCTGAAATCAGATGCGATAAGCTTAGTGTGATTTTCCGACCAAAGACAGAATAACTAACCTTCCGTTTAAGAGACTCGAAGCGCTTTATAACCTGACTTTTGTCTACGAACGCCGCCACCAAAAATAGCGGTACGACCATGCCAACGACAAATGTCAGGGCATAAAGGCCGCCCATCCACAGCGAGCCGGGTAACGCCGAAAGAGCCAGTACTCCGGCCAGCACTGGCGCGCAACAGGTGGTGGCGATGCCGGAAAAAAGACCGAGCGTATAAATTGAACCAAAGTCATATTTTTCGAGTTTAGGATGAACGTGCACCGGAAGCATAATTGATTTACCCAGAAGTAGTGAAACCCCTAGAAGCAACATGAAAGCACCTCCGATGGCGAAGAATAGACCATGGTTATCAGTCAAGAAACTGCTTAAGGCGGCTACTCCGAGCCCCATCGGCAAGAAGATGGTTAACATACCCAAGAAATAGACGAACGTCATCAGAAATATCTTGGTTTTAGTGCGAAAAACCGAAGCTAGATAAGCCGGAAGCAATACTCCGATGCAACATGGTGCAAAAAGGGCCGCCACGCCGGCTATAAAAGCGGTAATGAGTGAGGCGGCAGCTACTAATTCCATTGCTTACACATCCTCGCAACAATTGGTTACTGCTTGCGCCAACGGCTTTTTACCGGAGTCTTTACGGTAGATAAACATTAGCCAAGCTATTATCCATAAAACGCTCAGTAGTCCGAAGGCACCTAGGACGAATTCTTCAGTGATTAGAAGATAAAATATGGCTGTAAGTGATAAAAAGAAGGGCAGGGTAAATATGCGCAACGATTTCGGCAGGCGACTTAAACCTAAATAGTAAAGACCGGTAATGCTCTGGCCCATCAGTAGACTCAATAAAACAGTGTCTTCATAAGCATCAGTTTTATAGAGAACGAACAGCAACAACCAAGTTAGAGAAACTCCGGCACATATCGCACAAATCCGTCTTTTTGATTTTTGGTTATAAACTAACCCGGCGATAAATACCAGGCTTATTAGTAGAAAGATTAGTAACATACTTTCTCCAAAACTAAGGGTACACGTAAAAATAAATATATTCAAGTATGCGAATATAACTATATTTATGATATTATGGATTTATGTATCAGAGGATCATGAATTTAGAGGAGGAGACCTTTAAAGTTTTGGCTAACCGTAAGCGTCTGGAGATACTACAGCTGCTTAAAAATCGGCGCCTGAGCGTTAATGAAATGGTTGAAATGCTCGGCTTACGCCAACCAAATTTATCGCAGCACCTGACTCTTCTTAGGCAATATAAATTGGTCAGGGTCGACCGTGAGGGTCAAAAGGCCTTCTACTCTTTGGCAGACAACAAAATAACCAAAGCTGTTGGAATGATTTATCAGTTTCTGCAAAGCCAGCATGGTTTTTCTGAGGAATTCCCAGCGAAATATCTTTTTCCGATTGTTCAAGACGTCGTATGTGGCATGCGGCTGAGCGCATCCGAAGTTTTCGATACGACCAAATACGGCGGCCAAACCTATTACTTCTGCGCCAGCGGCTGCAAAGATAAATTTGCTTCTAACCCCAATCGCTATGTAAAAGAATTAAAGGAGGTTATAAAAGCGTGAAACTGACAAAAAATAAACTCGCCAGTTCTTTGGCTCTGGCAACGGCGGTCCTCTGGACCCTATGTTCAGCATTTGTCGTAATCTTCCCCGACTTTTCTTTCAAAGTCACCAAATGGTGGCTGCATGGAATGAACATCGATAGTCTTGGCGACTTCAACTTAAGTTGGGGTAACTTCATTGGTGGCGGTATTACGCTGGTTGTTTCTTTTTGGGTCGTAGGTTACGTGTTAGGCTGGAGTCTTGGGATTTTTAGCAAGCAAGGAAAATAATAAGGAGGCAATATGTATTCAGCGCACTTTAACGACGGTTTCCACATGGGTGCCACAGATTGGGGGTGGGGACTGCTAATGATGGTAATATGGGCACTGGTCGTAATAGCGGTTGTAGTTCTAGTGATTCGGGGAGTCTCGGGAGGGTTCGGTAAACAAGGTGAGGGCGAAGATAGTTTGGCCATAGCTAAAAACAGATACGCCAAGGGCGAGATTAGTAAAAAGGAATTTGATCAACTAATAAAAGACTTGTCCTACAAGTAATAAGCATTAAGCAACTGTTTTATAGGCGGAGCAGAGAAGCCACTTGAAAGATCATTACCACGGGAATCAAGACTACGACAAACACGCCGGGCATTCGATAGAGATGTTCCGCAACCGCTTCTGGGCAAGTTTACTGCTAACAGTACCTGTTTTACTCTACTCCGAGAGCGTTCAGGGTTGGTTGAACATAACGGCGCCAAGTTTTACCGGGTCAAAATACATACCTCTGGTTTTTAGCACCATTATCTTTTTCTACGGCGGTATGGTGTTCATTCAAGGCGCTTGGCGTGAGCTAAAAGACAGGCTACCAGGTATGATGACGTTAATCGCCATGGCCATTAGCGTCGCCTATTTTTACAGCCTGGCGACTGAGTTCGCAATTTCCGGTGAAGGTTTCTTTTGGGAGCTTTCCACACTGATTACTATCATGCTTCTGGGCCACTGGTTAGAAATGGCTTCGATAAAAAGAGCTGAGAGCGCACTTGATGCCATCGCCAAATTGCTGCCCGATAAAGCCGAGAAATTGGTTAACGGCCAGCCCCGGACGGTGTTGGTCAGTGAGCTTAAAAGTAATGATTTGGTACTAATTCGCCCGGGTGCCGCTATTCCGGTGGATGGTGTAATCACCGAAGGCACATCATCAGTCAATGAAGCTGCCATAACCGGCGAATCCAAGCCGGTGAATAAGTCAGCTAATGGTGAGGTAGTGGCCGGCACTATTAATCAGGACGGTTCTCTGACCGTAAAAGTTACCAAGATAGGCGATGATACTGCTCTGGCGGGCATCATGCGTCTGGTAGCCGAGGCTCAAGCTTCCAAATCAAATGTCCAGGTTTTAGCCGATAAAGCGGCTTTTGTACTGACTGTTGTGGCTATCGCTGTCGGTTTGCTGACTTTTTTGGTTTGGATTTTGGCCCGTGACACCGACTTTGCCCTGGAACGTACCGTCACTGTACTGATTATTGCTTGCCCGCATGCTTTGGGACTAGCCGTGCCATTAGTGGTATCAATTTCTACTACTCTTTCTGCTCGTAATGGGTTGCTTATAAGAAAAAGATTAGCTCTTGAGTCAGCCCGCAACCTTGATTGGGTGCTTTTTGATAAAACTGGCACTTTAACCAGAGGCGAGCATGGCGTAACAGATATTTGGGCAACTGACGGCTTCAAGGAAAGCGAAATATTGCGCCTGGCTGCCAGCTTGGAGCAAAACAGTGAACATATCGTCGGTAAGGGGATTGTTAAAAAAGCCCAGGAGCAAAAACTAAAAACCAGCAAATTTGTTAATTTTAAAGCCCTGCCGGGCATAGGTGTAAAGGGCGAAATCGAAGGGACTACTTACATTGCAGCCAGCTACCGCTATATCGAAGACAACAAAATTGATGTCCCAACCGAAATCAGAAACCAGATTAAAAAGGCGGCCCAAGACGGTAAAACCGAAGTTTATCTGATTGCCGATAAAAAGGTAATAGGTGCTTTGGCATTGGCTGACATAATCCGCGAAGAGTCCCCGACTGTGGTCGCGTCACTGAAGAAAATGGGCATCAAGACTGCCATGATAACCGGCGATTCCGAAGATGTGGCTGCTTATGTTGCTAAGCAACTAGGTTTGGATCAGTTCTTTGCCGAGGTTAAGCCCGAAGATAAGGCATCTAAGGTCAAACAACTGCAAGCCAGTGGCGAAAGCGTTGCCATGGTGGGTGATGGTATTAATGACGCTCCGGCTTTGACCCAGGCAAATATTGGTTTGGCAATCGGCGCCGGCACGGACGTGGCTATAAAATCGGCCGATATCATACTGGTCAAAAGCGACCCGCGAGACGTAGTCAAAGTCATCAAACTTTCGAAAGCTACCTATTCAAAGATGAAGCAAAATCTGGCTTGGGCAACTGGCTATAACGTGGTTGCTATCCCTCTGGCCGCCGGCGTTCTTTACAGATCAGGGATTCTGCTAGTCCCGGCTCTAGGAGCGGTCTTTATGTCTCTTTCGACGATTATCGTCGCCCTCAACGCCCAATTGCTAAGAAAAATCTCACTCTAGTAATAAAATGGTGGAGCATAAGGGATTCGAACCCTTGACCTCATCCATGCCATGGATGCGCGCTAGCCAACTGCGCCAATGCCCCCTAAGTGTAAATATTATACATAAATTTTCTATCTGTTTCTACCCTGTTGGTTGCTATACTTAAGCTAGTGAAGAAGCTCGCTAAAAAGTTGGTTGCAAGTATCCTTGGTCGCCAAGTCCGCCAGCTGCAAAAGAAAAACAATTTCAAAGTCGTAGCCGTTGCCGGCAGTGTTGGTAAAACCAGCACTAAGCTGGCCATCGCCAATGTCTTAAAAGCCAAATATCGGGTTCAGTATCAAGACGGTAATTACAATGACATAGTCAGTGTGCCGTTGATTTTTTTCGGCAAGATAATGCCAAGCTTATTCAATCCACTGGCTTGGATAGCCATCTTCCGCCGCAATGCGGAACAGATTAAAAATCCCTATCCTTATGACATTGTTGTGATTGAGGTGGGCACGGACGCACCGGGACAAATCGGGGAATTTACCAGCTATCTAAAAATTGATTTAGCTGTTTTGACAGCCGTTTCGCTTGAGCATATGGAATTCTTCGACGATCTTGAAGCCGTGGCTCGCGAAGAGCTGGAGATAACAAAAATGAGCTCCGCGCTTCTTTACAACAAAGACATGATTGACCCAGCATACCTAACGGCCGTTAGCATTCCTACAATGAGCTACGGCCTAAAACAGCACGCGAGTTATCAGACGGTAGACGTCATATTTAAAGATGATAAATCTGACTTCGAAGTTCTAAAAAACGGGCAATCTTTCCTAAAATCCAGTAACGACTTAATTTCTGAGCCTCAGCTCTATTCTGTGACAGCGGCGGTAGCTGTGGCAGCCGAGCTCGGTCTCACCGCAGAAGAAATAGACAAGGGCTTGCATAATATCCACCCGGTAAGCGGTCGGATGCAACGATTGGCCGGCATTAACAATTCGCTGATTATTGACGATACATATAATGCCAGTCCCGAAGCTATGAAAGCGGCCCTGGAAACTCTGTATAGGCTCGACGCGCCGCATAAAATAGCCATCTTGGGTAATATGAATGAACTTGGCAAATATTCCAAGGAAGCACATGAAGAAATCGGCATTCACTGCGAGCCACGTAAGCTAGATTTAGTCATAACAATTGGCCTGGATGCCAATCAATATCTGGCCTCCATAGCTCAAAATAGGGGTTGTAAGGTTGTGCCTTTCGATAACCCATATAAGGCTGGTGAATATCTAAAGCCATTGATTCAGCCCGGGACTTTGATTTTAGCTAAGGGTTCGCAGAACGGTGTTTTTGCCGAAGAAGCCATTAAATTACTCCTGGCCAACCCATCTGATAGTAGCAAACTCGTCCGTCAATCACCGCAGTGGCTGAAAAAGAAAAGCCAGGCGTTCGCCAAGTAGCTTCTCTGTTAAAATGGAGATAATTATGAGGCGGTATAATCCGAAAGTTGTTGAGCCCAAGTGGCAAAAAGTTTGGGACGAATCCAAGATTTATCAAGCCAAAGAAGATAAATCAAAGCCAAAAAAATACATTTTGGAGTATTTCCCATACCCAAGCGGCGTAGCCATGCACGTGGGACATGTGCGTAACTACACTATCGGCGATGCCATGGCCCGGCATTCGCGAATGACCGGCCACAATGTGCTTCACCCGATGGGCTGGGATGCCTTTGGCTTGCCGGCCGAAAACTACGCCATTAAACACAATCTTTCACCCCAGGATTCGACCGACAAAAACGTTAAGACCTTCAAGCAGCAGCTAAGGCAACTTGGGTTCTCATACGACTGGAGCAGGGAGATTAACTCTTCCAATCCGAATTATTACGAATGGACGCAGTGGCTATTTTTGCAGTTCTACAAAAAGGGTCTGGCATACCGTGCTAAGTCGCTGCAAAACTGGTGTCCGACAGACAAAACGGTACTGGCTAACGAACAAGTGATTAACAAGGACGGCGTAAACGTCTGTGAGCGTGACGGCACGCCAGTAACTCAAAAAGAAATCGAACAATGGTTCTTAAAAATTACTGATTATGCCGATAAGTTAGTCGATGACCTCAATGATTTAGACTGGCCGGAAAACATCAAAACCATGCAGCGCAATTGGATAGGCCGAAGCGTGGGTGCCGAGATTAAGTTCGAAACAACTGACGGGCGTGACATTGAAGTGTTTACTACGCGGCCGGATACTTTATTTGGTGCAACATATATGGTGTTGGCTCCCGAGCACCCACTAGTCGATAAAATTACAACCGATAAGCAAAAAACTGAGGTCGAAGCCTATGTCAAGGCGACAGCCAACAAAACAGAGCTAGACCGTAAAGAGGCCGAAAAAGATAAAACGGGTGTTTTTATCGGCGCCTACGCCATAAACCCTGGTAATAAGGAGAAAATCCCCATCTGGATAGCAGATTATGTATTGATGAGCTACGGCACTGGCGCCATTATGGGCGTACCGGCGCACGATGGTAGGGATTGGACCTTTGCTAAGGAGTTCGATCTAAAGATCGAACTAGTAATTGACCCTTACGACGACAGTCCTGAATTAACTCAAGTGCCAGTTCCTGAACTTAATGGTCCTCCTAATTTAGAGAAAACCCGTGAAGCGAAGAAGAAGGCAATTCAAAACGGCAGTATGTATTTTACAAGTGAGGGCAGACTAATTAATTCAGGAAAATATAATGGCATGGATTCAGCCGAGGCGAGAGATAGAATAGCGGTTGAATTAGGCAAGCCAAAAACCGAATATCGCTTACGCGACTGGACTATCAGTCGGCAACGCTATTGGGGTTGCCCGATACCGATAATTTATTGCGACAAAGACGGTATAGTGCCAGTGCCTGAAGAGGATTTGCCGGTTCTGTTGCCAGAAACTGTCAAGTTCAAGCCCACCGGCCAATCACCCCTGAAGGACTTACCGGAATTTGTAAATATTAAGTGCCCAAAGTGTGGTGGCGAGGCGCAGCGCGAGACCGATACTTTTGACACTTTCATAGATTCATCATGGTACTTTTTGCGTTTTACCGACCCCCATAACAATAAGGTGCCTTTTTCTAAGGAAAAAGTTGATTTTTGGCTGCCGGTCGATAGCTATATCGGCGGTGCCGAGCATGCCGTAGTTCATCTGCTGTATGCCCGTTTTTGGATGAAGGCTTTAGCAGATGTTGGACTGGTCAGTAGCGAAGAACCATTCTTGGGTTTGCGTAATCAAGGGATGATAGGTGGAGCAGATGGTCGCAAAATGGGCAAGCGCTACGGCAATGTTGTTACACCAGATGAGCTCATTGCACAGGGCTATGGAGCCGACGCGTTGAGGCTATATGAATTGTTTATCGGTCCGTATAACCAAGGTGTTGATTGGAATCCACGGGGCATTGCCGGAACATACCGATTCCTGGACCGATTGTGGACTCTGACTTTTGAATTTTTAGGCGCCAGTAAAAAGGCAGAAGGTCATAACACCGAACTAGAGGTCCAAATCAAGAGAATAGTCCATAAAACCGTCAAAAGAGTTAGCAAGGACCAAGAAGAATTGGGCTTTAACACTGCCATAGCTGCGCTGATGGAGTGCGTCAACGAACTTTACAAAATAAAAAGTAAACACAACTTCGTTCTCGCATATGATGCCTGGCGTGATGGCATTATCACGCTTATTCAGCTTCTGGCACCGTTCGCGCCACACATTACGGAGGAACTTTGGGAAGAATTAGGCCAGTCAGGCTCAGTTCATGTAAGTAAATGGCCGGCATGGGATGAATCACTTATTGCTGAAGAGACGATGACTCTAGCTATACAAATTAATGGTAAGGTCAGAGCGGAGATAGAAGTGCCAGCCGACATAGGCGAAGCTGAAGCTATTCAGTTGGCAAAGACAGAAGTGAAGGTTATGGAATTACTGACCGGTAAGGAAATAAAAAAGGCTATTTATATACCCGGACGGCTGGTTAGCCTTGTCACCTGAGCTATTAAAAGCTATAATTACACCTAAGCTACAAGTGTAAATTAGAGTATTTGAAGGGAGTTGTATGGGCCAGCCCAAAAAACGGACTACTCCGCGTAGAACCGGTATGCGCCGCAGCCACCTGGTGCTAAAGTTGGCGCGCCGTGTCAATGCTACCAGTCCTGTCAAAGTTGCCACTAGCTCCAGGCAACTAAAAAAGCTCCGAGCCAAAAGCTAACCCCTACGAATAATCTCTTTAAATTCAAGGCATAAGTTATACTAGTAGAGATAGCAAATAGAAAGCATTAACAACCAAGATTCAACATGAGTGCCAATCGTCACCTCGGTAGGATAGTCGCGCTGCAAACGCTGTACGAAGAGGACTTCAGGCGTGAATTAAGCGATGCATCATTCGGCCTGAGCAGTGTATTGACGCGTAACATCGGCCGCTATGAAGCAACCATCGACGATAAAAAATTCATCGAGCAGCTGGTTGAGGGCGTAAACTTACATCAAGCGAATATTGACGATGTAATCCGGCCGGTGGCTCCGGAGTGGCCTATAGAGCAGATAGCCCGAATGGACCGCGTAATTCTGCGCATCGGTGTTTATGAGCTGATGTTCGAAGATGGAGTGCCACCCAAGGTGGCCATTAACGAGGCGGTCGAGCTGGCCAAAGCTTTTGGTGGTGAGAACTCCTCAAAATTTGTCAACGGCGTACTGGGTACGGTGTTGCGTAACATGGAAACTACCACACGAGCTGCTCAAGGTAAAAAAACAAAAGCTAAAGCTAAGACGACTAAGACTAAGAAATAAGCATTTTATGAAGAGACCCAGACCGATAGCGGGTATCCGCCAATTTGTTCGCCGTCACCGACCTGTCATATCCGAAGTGGTCCGCGAGCCGACTGCCGGTGGAATAATCTTTCGCCGCAAAACGGGTAAGCAAGACGTTGTGGAGATATTACTCATCCAGGACTCAAAGGGCCGCTGGACTATTCCTAAGGGGCATATTGAGGAGGGTGAAAACCCCCGCCAGACAGCCGAGCGCGAGATCCGCGAAGAAACCGGCTTGCAGCATATGCGGGTGATGGACTGGCTGGGCAAAATTAACTTCCGGTACCGCCGCCATAACAGTTTGATACTGATGACGACCGAGATTTATTTGGTGGCGGCGGAGGGTGACAGCGACGGGGTTAACCCGGAAAAATGGATGAACAACATAGCCTGGCTACCGGTTCAAGATGCCCTGGATAAGATTGAGTACGAAGATATCGGCAAACTGATTTTAATGGCGCTGAAAACAATCAGGCAGAAGAATCTCTAATACGGAGTATATTTAATCTGATGGACGTTTCCAAATACCAAGCTTTCGCCCAAGCCCAATTTGGCGATTTTAAAAATACCGAGCTGCTGATTACCGCCTTTACGCACCGCTCGTACCTTAACGAGCACCGGAAAACAGTCACCGAACACAACGAACGCCTGGAATTTTTAGGCGATGCAGTACTGGAATTAGTGGTGACCGAGCATTTGTACGCCAGTTACTCTGAGCCTGAAGGGGTGCTGACCAACTGGCGTAGTTCCTTGGTTCGCACTGAAAGTATCAGTGAAGCAGCTTCGCGGTTGGGTTTTGAGCCGTTGCTACGACTAAGCCGGGGCGAGAAACGCGGCAGCGAACGGGCCCGCCAGCAAATTTTAGCTAATTGCTACGAATCGGTAGTTGGTGCGGTTTATCTCGAAAAAGGTTACAAAGCCGCCAAAACCTTCATTAAGAAGAGTCTGCTACCGATGTTTGAGGAGATTCTACAGAGCGGTTCTTGGTTGGATCCGAAGTCGCGCTTGCAGGAACTAGTGCAGAATCGTGAAGGCTTTACGCCGGTATACAAAGTATTACAAGAAGAGGGTCCCGATCATGATAAAAAATTCACGGTCGGAGTTTTTGTAAATGATGAGAAGCGCGGAGAAGGTGAGGGCGCATCTAAACAAGCTGCACAGGTAATGGCAGCTACCCAAGCCCTAAAATACTATCTCAAGGAAGAAGGACACCGAGCTTAAGGTTGATTTATCTGTTTCTTATCTGTAGAATGGCCAAGACATGTTAGCAATCAGAATGCAACGGACCGGGAGGTCTGGTTACGCCCAGTTCAGAATGATAGTTCAAGATAGCCGCTTCCACCCGAGCAGTGGAAGGGTGGTGGCTTATTTAGGCAATTACGACCCCCACTCCAAACAATCGAATTTTGACAAGGATAAACTCCAATCCTACCTGGCAAATGGCGCCCAGCCGTCAACGAGAGTGATTAAGCTCCTAAAGAGTGAAAAGATTAAATTACCGGAGTGGGTGCAGGTTCCGGCACCGAAGAAAAAAGATGTTCGTAATCCGGATAAACGGCGTAGCACGCGTCCGGAAGGTGCTCCAGAGCCAGAGGCTAAAGCACCAGAAGAAGCACCGGAGGCTGAAGAGGCAGCTGAGGCACCTGCAGAAGCGGAAATCCCAGCTGAGGAGTCACAAGAAGCGCCTGAACCGGCAGCCGAAGAAGCCAAGCCTGAGCCTGAAGCCGAAGAGAGCTCGCCACCGGAAAATCCTCAACCCGATTCGAAAAACTAGAAGTTCGCTCGCCACAAAACTCCAACCAAACCGTTCACGCGCGGACGGTAGGCTGTCTGAGCTGCGTAAAAAATTATCGCATCTCCACAGCCTACCGGCCCGGCTCCACTTGGGGGAAGGTTGAGTTTGGTTGAAGGTTGTAGCTCGCTCAGGATAATTATTCTGAGGGCTTCAGATTTTTGATGGCTCGCTTGGACAGGCGGAGGTGTTATAATGATTTTACAATTTAGTTTCTGCGAGGTAAGGAGAGACCAATGGCAGTAAGTATAGACCAGCAATTTGTTGAATACATCGTAAAATCACTCGTCGGCAAGCCGGATGCGGTAAAAGTAGATAGAAGAATCGACGAAAAGGGTGTTCTACTCGAGCTGACGGTTGATCCTGAAGATTTAGGCAGGGTTATTGGTAAAAGGGGCTCGACCGCCCAGAGTCTACGGACGCTTTTGCGGGCATTGGGTACTAAAAATGACGCTCGTTACAACCTAAAAATCGTCGATACCGGACCACCACCAAACAGAGACAGGGTAGACAGTAGACAGGAGACAGTAGACAGGGCAGAGAAAAAACCGGAAAAAGAAGTAATAACTGCTGTGGCTGATGAGCCGACTTACCAGCCGCCTAAGGCTGCTGACGATATAGACGTATCCGAAGACGAAGACTTGGAGAAAATCGAAGCCAAAACCAAAGACACTTCGGACGTCATCAGCAGGACACGCAAAGAACTCGAAGAGCTCGACGATTTAGACGTTTAGTCCCAAAGATCAATCATGAAAATCAAGGTTATAACTTTGTTTCCGGAGATATTTGAGGGGGTGCTGAATGCCAGCATGCTATGGAAGGCGCAGGAAAAAAAACTGGTTGAATATGAACTGATAAATCTGCGTGACTTTGGCCTTGGGCCAAGAAAACAGGTCGACGATACACCTTATGGGGGCGGGGATGGCATGGTGCTCAAACCCGAACCGCTGTTTGCGGCCGTTGAGAAAGCCAAAAAAACCGACCCCGGAGCACACGTTTTGTTAATGACACCCCGAGGAGAGCTGTTTAATCAGAAAATAGCTCGCGAATTCGCATCCACCGAAGCCGGCCTGATTATTATTTGCGGTCGCTATGAGGGCTATGACGAACGCACCACCTCCGTAGTTGATAAACAATTCTCCATCGGCGAATACGTTTTAACAGGTGGCGAGCTTCCGGCGATGGTGGTAATCGATGCTGTGACGCGTTTAATCCCGGGAGTGTTGGGCGGCGAAACCAGTGCTGAGCGCGAGAGTTTCAGCCAAGCCGGCGTAGTTGAGTATCCACAGTATACCCGGCCTGAAGAATTCCAGGGAATGAAAGTCCCTCAGGTGTTGCTGTCCGGCCACCACGCCCAAATAGAAGAATGGCGTAAAAATCAGTCTAAACAAGCATCCAAATAAGGAAAAGGAGCAGCCCGAGTATCGGATTCATTCCGTACCCGGCGCGATGAGGGAAAACCCTTGGTTGTCCCTCATACGGCGAAGCCGCCGACAAATGGAGAGAAGCAAACAGAAAATAGAAATTAACAGTTAGCTATTTCCTATTTCCTAATTCCCGTTTTGTTGTATTATTAAGCTATAAGTTAAAAAGTGAGGGATAAACATGGCAGTGCAAGCTCAACTAAAAGGGTGGACACAAATGACGGTCCCGCAAAAACTAACATCCCGAGAATGGAACATTACGGGCCTTGCTGGCGTTGTTCTTATCGTCATGGCAGTGCTGCAGGCAATCGGCTTTGGTGATTTTAGGGACTGGTTAGAAAGTATCGGTCTTGATACGCCAGCGGTCTGGGCTGTAGGTATAATCATAGCTGAAGTTTGGGCGGCTATTAGCCTGTTTAAATTGCCGCTGATGACCGGCTTTAGAATGGTTGGCGGCCTCTTAGCAATACTGGTAGCCGGTTTTTGGTTTGTGCAAAACCTGCGCCTAGTATCTGAGGGCGCGGCCGGCGAACTCTCCAACAGCGGCTTTTTTGGCAAGTTTTTGGAACAAAGCCCCAGCTGGTGGACTGTAATCGAAGTTACGGCACTTCTATTCTTGGTTGTGTATAGTGTTAATTTGGTCAGCGGCTGGTCTAAAAAATAACACGACTTACGCGCCGCACAGATTAGGCAGATAGAAAGAGGGAATATGTTTAAATTGCCGGATTTGGGGTATGACTTTGACGCGCTCGAGCCATATATCGATGCCAAAACCATGGAAATCCATCACGGTAAACACCACGGGGCTTATGTAGAGAAGTTGAATGCCGCTTTAGACAAATATCCGGATTGGCAGAAAAAAACAATCGAAGAAATCCTCTCCGACGTCAAAAGTCTGCCGGAAGATGTCAGAACGGCGGTGCAGAATAACGGCGGCGGGCACGCCAACCACAGTCTGTTTTGGCAGATAATGCAGCCTGGAGGCGCCAAAGAGCCGGCAGGCCAGATTGCGGATGTAATAAACTCCAAATTCGGCGGCTTCGACCAATTTAAAAACCAATTTTCTGAAACGGCCACCAACCGTTTCGGCTCGGGTTGGGCGTGGTTAGTTAAGAACGGTGACGACTTTGAAATTTACTCGACAGCCAACCAGGACAGCCCGCTGATGGAGGGCAAAAAACCGCTTTTGGGGCTGGATGTCTGGGAGCACGCCTATTATTTGAAGTACCAAAACCGCCGCCCTGAATATATTGAGAACTGGTGGCATGTTGTAAACTGGTCAGAAGTTGCCCAATTCCTATAAATACTTAACAAGTAAAGCTCGCAGATTGAGTAATTATATCTGCTCGCTAGAAAGGTCAAGGTAGGTTCAACCTTGACGCTTTTCAAGTATTTGATTTTGATCTAGATCTTTTTTCGGGATTTTTCAATAACCAGGCGAAGTTTTTTCTTGAAATACAGAAGGTGCTTTTCGGCCCACTCAAATTCCAGCGAGAGAATTGCCAAGCCAGCAACGGTCACCAAAATACCGGGGCCGGGAAGGGGTATCAGAATGATACCCAGAGCCACTACAACTGAACCTATTATAGCTATGACTACTTTACGGATTGCTCTGTAGACTCGTTTCATTGCAGCTTGAAGACAGATCCCACGACTAACCCAAAGGCCGTAGCCAGCCCACCGACAATTAAGATTTTCAGGCCACCGCGGAACGGGCTGGTATGAAGCAATTTACCCTTAAGAAAACCTAGGAGAAAAAGGCCGACTAATGCTAGGATTACGCTATACCATACAGAACCAGGGTAGCTAATGAATATGACAGGCGCTAAAGGTAAAAAACCGGCCAGTAAATAGGAAATTAACATTATAGAACCGCTAACTAAGGGGCTATCACGATGGCGCTTAATTTTATCAAGCTCGGCCACGGCGTCATCACTCAGATATTCACCAGCGCCCATCGAAACCGCCTCGACCATAATAGCCACAACACCACCAAGTAGAACTATCCTTCGGCTGTCAGCACCGACGCTAAGCCCGGCTATCAGCCCGGTGGTCGATACTAAACTGTCTTCTATCCCGAAAATTGTACTGCGTAGATATTCACGCTGGATGGGTTTCATCGGAAGCTATTATAGAGGTCTTTTTACAGATAAGATATAATAACAGGGGTAGATAATGGGGAGTGGCCAAGCGGTAAGGCACTGGGTTCTGGTCCCAGGATCGGGGGTTCGAATCCCTCCTCCCCAGCCAGTAACTGTTTACCAGAGATAGCCGTGATCATTGTAGTTTGCGCCAACAAAGTTTATAACTATAAGCGTAAAGACCGTCACGGAGGCACATTGTGAAGTTCGGTCAAATTTTAGCGGGTCTGACTATAGCCGGCGTGGTAGCCATCGGGGCGTTCACCCTAGCCCGTAATATTCCGGACCCAACCAATAGAGGTATGACTACCGGCCAGATTGAAACGATGCAACGGCAGTTGACCGATGCGTTTACTTCAGCCTTCAGCCAGGCGCGTCAAAGCGTATCCTGTACAACTTCAGGTTCATGCCTCGTTCGGGTAACAATCGACTATACCACCAACTGCACGACAGGTGGTACGATTCACACGCTTGGCGGCTGGAGCGGCACGGCTACTCCGAGTATTGCCAGCTTCGGTTTAAGCACTACCCAAACCATCACTGACTGGCGGTGTGTCGGCGGTTGGATTGTTAATGGCGACCCGTACATCAGTTATTCCGGCCGGGTAACCGGCACTGGCGCGAGTACTAGTGTTGATATAGGCCAAAGTCTAGGCTGGAAAGCTGTCAATATTACTAACAACACCAGAAAACAAAGCTGTCAGTCCGGTGGGCAAGTGAATTACTCAAGCCGTGGAAACGGCAGCGCCAACTTCAACTTATCTTGCGTACCGGGCGGATCTTTCAGATACTCATTATCTCTTTAAGCTCTCTCCGGTACTAGACCCATACGCTCAGCCAGAGAAGCTTTAATCAATATTTGCCACGATAACCGTTGACTAATCTCTTTGACAAGCATAACAACTATAAATTACACTTGAAGCGAATAATAAAAGAACAATAATTTCGCGGTATGTACAAATTTACATTGCCTAAAAGGAAGCCTGCTTCACATAAAACCTCCGGTAGCGACTTGTCTATCTCCAGGGCACCAGTAAAGTACACCAAATCAACGCAAAAGATTTTTCATAGTAATCTCAAATTCAAATGGCCCCACCTTATAATTTTTGCCGCAATTATCGGAGTTACTGGTTCATAT
The DNA here is from genome assembly GCA_036507655.1 of Saccharimonadales bacterium (SeqCode). Taxonomy (GTDB): domain Bacteria; phylum Patescibacteriota; class Saccharimonadia; order Saccharimonadales; family UBA10212; genus 2-01-FULL-49-22. The sequence goes on along the minus strand of DATCIS010000011.1, from coordinate 860 downwards.
TTCCTTGTTTTTGCTAAGGCCAGCTCGCCAATTACCCTTGAGGGAAAACTAGAAATCATAGTCGCCCCTCATTCCGATACAGTTCAAGATGAAGATCGTGAGCATGCCTATAATTTCAATGATGACTATTACGGGATAGTTACAGATGACCGCCAGCACATTCGGCTGAATTTTAAAGAGAAACCCAAAATACAGCCCGGTTCCCGGATCAAAATAAAAGGCAGTAAGCCAAGTACTGCTAGCATAGGGACAAGTACAGCACTAGCCGCCGATAATACTGCTTCAGGCATAGCCGTTGAATCTACAGAAGTCCTGCAAGCAGCCGTACTGCCTAAAGTATTAGGACCCCAGAAAGTCGCCGCTATTAAAGTCAACTTTTCCAATATTTCATACGCAGCCGCTACAGATGCTACTATTTCAACCGCTTTTTTCAGCGGGCCAAAGTCAACCAACGCTTTTATTAAACAGGCATCCTATAAAAAGGCCTCACTTGAAGGTAGTAGCATCTTTAAGATCAGTATACCCAACCGCAATGACGAGCCTGGGGCTGCCTTTGGTTGCGCCTTCCTAGAATGGGCCGAAGCAGCTATAGCTGGAGCGGCAAGCCAAGGGGTGGATTTATCCGGCTATTCATATTTTGTTTTTCTGTTACCCCAGTCACCCGTTTGCCAATTTCTGGGACTCGCCGAAGTCGGCGGGAGTCATTTTTCGTGGTTTAATGGCGCAACTGCGATCGATGCCTATAGCTTCTCCCATGAGATAGGTCATAATTTTGGTCTGCAGCATGCTAACGGTTACGATTGCAAGCTGAAGGGTAAGAAGGTCCAAATTAGCACAACCTGCGCTGAGGTAGAATACGC
>DATCIS010000010.1:0-28442 GCA_036507655.1 Saccharimonadales bacterium (SeqCode) | reverse complement strand
GCATTGCTTGGCTGGTGCTCTCCGATACAAATATTCTTTCCCAGGGCGATTGGCTTTTGCGAGACTGAAATTATGGGTATATCTCCACAAGATTCCAGTAGTTTTTGACGTATCTTTCTTTCGAAATTTTCGTCTTCCCGATTGGAGGTGTAATAAATAACGGTAAATAATCCACTCAAGAGTTACCTCCCCCGACAGAAATAACATTTACACCGTCTTTTTGGGGGATAATCCTGAAGGGGTCAATGACCGTGCTGCCTTGGGGAAATGATAGATTGGCATAGTTTTGATGGGCGGTAGCGATTAAATATACGGCCGCTGGCAGATCGTTAGGATGATCGAACTCATAGTGTTCAAATTCCAGCCCTTTGTTTTTTAGGATGCTAGATAGCAGAATGGCCGGGCTGCCGGTTTGTATATTTGTTTCCGGCTTGAATGATTTGCCCAAGATAATTCCCGGCAAGTCTGATTCTGCCATTGCTTGTTCGAGCAACTGGCCTAGCCATTCCATATGTTTTTCGCGCGCGACCATCAACTGCTCAAAAAGGTTGAAGCTCAAATTATAACGTTCGGCTAAATACGACAGCGCTACATTATCTCTGGGGTGGCAACCGCCGCCATCGCCGACGCCGGCTTTAAGATATTTGGGGCTCATCAGTCTATCGGTCGCTAAAGATAACGCCTGATGAATATGGTCAACGTTCATCCCCAATTTGTGGGCGAACTCGCCGTACATATTGCCAAGAACGGTCTTGGTGGTAATAAAAGTGTTGTAAAACACCTTGATTCCTTCAGCCGTAGTAATATCGGTGACAAACATCTTTTGGTCGCCCAAAGTCAACCTATAAAAATTTGTCAGTGGCGTAATATCACCATCTTCCTTGCCGATTAAGACAAATTCGGGGTTATAAAAATCATTGATTACCGTTCCCATAGCAATAAAGAACGGGTTATAGACATAGTTGATATTGGGTGTCAGCAAAGGTTTAATTTCTCGCTCATAGGTTCCGGGCAGGCAGGTAGAAATAACTACCAAGGTAACCTTTTTGCCCAGTTTTTCGGCTGCCACAGCCACTTGTTTGACGGCATCTTTTAGATATGTGTAGTCAAAGTCCGCTCTTTCGTCCGGCAGGGGTTGATGGCCCTCAAAGCGCGGGTCGTGCGGCGTCTGGACAGCGCAAAATATCAAGTCGGTTTTTTGCACCAGGTCTTTTATAGATTGAGCATGCTCCAGTAAATGCCCTGAAAGCAGGCTTTCCATATCGGCTTCCTGATAAGCAACACGCCTTTGTTCTAAGTGCTCTTTGACTTGCGGGTTGATGTCGTAACCAACCAGACGGTTGCCTCTTGCTTCCATCGCTAAAGCAACCGGCAGGCCGAGCTTGCCCAAACCAATGAATCCAGCGTGCTTCGTATCGGCCGTGGATGCCAGTATCTTCTCTATATCGCTTTGTCGGGCGGCTTGAGCACCCTTAGACAAGGACCCAAGGTACTTGCTTTTGGCATAGACCGCATCCACTTCTTTTCTTGTCTCGTCTTCCAAATCGCCCAGATGAGGGTCTTGGCCGTACTTACGGTGACGAAGGTCAATGCCACGAACTTGTCGCTGAATGCGCGCATAGTGTGAGACTCTATACGTCCAGATGTCACAACGAGTATTCTGCGAGATATGCCCCAGCAGTTCATAAAATTTGCGGCTCATCACCGGGAATTCACCCTTGTTTATCAAAGGAGTCCAGATATTAAAAACAACCGGTTCTTCTTTGGGGTCGATAATCTGAGCGTGCTCAGCAAACGTTATATACCAATCCGGATTAGCAATGTAGGCATCGTCATTCCACAGAAAAAACCAGTCGCTGGCTGCCTGCGAAGCCAGGAAATTAATCATGGTATGAAACCCCTTATAACCGACCCTGGGTTTGACGAATAGCTTTACCCTGCTGTTATCCACGAATGTTTTTTGATACTCATCCAGTTGGGGGTCGTCTTCGTCCAGCCACACCAGGGCTTCCAGATTGTTGTCTTCCAGCCCCAGACTGTCGATAGAATGCTTAAGAGCTTCGGCCCGGCCGCGGCTTGGCACCAAAACACTGAGGCGCGGCTGCCTGTTTGAATTGTATTCGACGATTCTACGAACATCGTCGTCTAAGATGTGCCTGCCGGGCCCGCGCCGTGGATTCCATTCGTAACCGTGTTTGGCACGGGCCGCTTCGGCATCATGGTAAGTATCGTCCCGTAAATCGCCTTTTGTTTCATCCTGGCCATATTTGCGATGCTTTGGTTTTATGCCGTACAACTGGCGGTCAACACCGGCCCGCATAGATACTATCCGGATCCAGTCGTCGTTAGCTGTCCCCATGCTGAAATGGCCGCAGACATCAACATATTTTCTACTTACTATCGGAAACAGGTTGGCTTTACCGCCCTGCCCCCAGATGTTAATGGCAACCGGCTCAATTGTCGGATCGAACTGTTGGACAAAGTCTTTGAATATATCCGACCAGTCCGGGTTGTCCATATAGGCATCGTCATTGAAGAAAAAATACCAATCATACTTGGCTTGCTCGGCCAGGAAATTGAGCATAAGGTGTCCATTGACATAGCCAACCCTATCTCTAATAAAAACTCTGACGCGGGGGTTGTCTTTTAAGACCTCTTGGTAGCGTTCAAGCTTGGGGTCGTCGCTATCGAGCCATATCAAGGCCTCTTTGTCGTGCTTTGGTAAGTCGAGGCTCTGAAGCGCCATCGTAATCTCATCCGGCCGACCTCTGCTTGGCAACAGAATACTAATCATAAAATTTTGTTTACTACCTCCAAGACTTTATCCGTTCCCTTCACACTATCGTGGTACTTCAGCGCCAAACCCCTGTTAATTCTACCGCTGTCTGGGTCAAACTTATTAATCTCGGTCATTAAATCTTCGACGCCGAACGTATAACGACACTCGTAGCCGCCAAAGTTTCTGGTGCGGCTTTCCATATAGACCTCGGAGGTCAAATAGCCGTCGCCATAAAGTTCGCTGTAACTAATCGCCGCGCGGCCGCAAGCCATGGCCTCGATAATCCCGCGCCCCATCGATATCACAAGGTCCGCTTGGTTGATATCTTGAACGATATCTCGGCTTCGACCGTAAGGTGAGCCGACCGCTCGAAACTCGAGCCCCAGATTTTTACAAGCTGATTCAATAGTATAATAAGTCTTCCATTTTTTGTAATTGCTCATAAACAACACTCTCGGTTTTGCCTGCAGCGGCTGAAGCGGTTTAAACCGTTCGGTGTCAACGAAATCCCTGACGATATCAATTCTTGCAGGATTGACGTACTGCCTAACTAATAAATTGACTGATTGTTCGTTGATGGCTATATACCGATCAATCGGGATCCTCGGCGGTTGTTCTAAAGCAGGCAGTACGCCATGGTTAATAAAGATCATTGGCACCTTAGGAAACCGATCCTTCATCCGAATGGCACACTTATTCGCCTGAGCCAGAATAACATCGGGCGTCTCCAGCTTATCGAAATTCGGATGGACATCCATTAGTTCGGCTAGAGGCCCGTTACCCGGTGAATAGACCGCAACTTTATACCCGCGCTTGACCAACTCGTTATACAGAGTCAGGCTGTAGGTTGGCACGCCGGAAAGGTCGAGGCTGTAGGTTGAAAGGAGGATTTTTAGTGGGCGCATCGCAAATTTTGGGCTTTATTTTGCACGCAGGCCAATGTGACAAAACTCATCGACTATCTCCTCGACTTTCATCCTTCTACCCGGGATGTTCATCTGGCAGTTCCAGTCAGGAATTAGATTGACCCAATGCAAAAATTCCTCCTTATCAATGATGTAGCGGTATGTATCCTGGATTTTGATGGTTTTACCTTTCTTAAGCTGTGCCCGCAAGAAATTAATTATCGTATGAGGATTAGTACCCCAGGTGATATTGCCTAGCCTCATGATGGTGTAGCGCGGAAATTCTTGCTTAATTAGCTCTTCCATTTCACGTTTGTGTTGTATGTAACGATTATCGCCGTAAAAAACGGCCAGGGTGCTGAAGTAAACCAGGTGAGCGCTGCGGTCCTGTTTTAGCAGAAGATTTTTCTCGCGGCGGTACTCGGATTCGCGTTTTTCGCGGCTATTACTAACACCTGATGCAAAGAACAGCCGGCCGCTTCTGGCGGGCAATACACTAGCAATGTCACCGTTGCCAACTATCATGTTTTTATTGCTTCCTTCGCTCCGTATATTTCTTCCCTCCAGTTTTCTGGCCAGTAAGGAACTGGCCAGAACCTATCAATTAGCCATTCAAAATCCCGTGTTCTGCCCTCCCAGCGATTATTTATCCAATAATCCTCGAGAAAGCGCGAAATTTCTGTCTTACTCTCATTATGTTCACGGTATTGATTACTAGAGAAACTGTAGTCTTTAGCTCTTCTATGTCGATGAGCGTACCAGGTTTTTTTGTTGGTCACGACCCGGCCTCCGCCTAACCACGTTTTTAGACAAATCTCCTGCGCTTCATAATGAAATTTGCCATATTTTGTAGAGTCAAGTCCGCCTAACTGATCCCAATGCTTACGTGGCATAAAGTAGCAAGAGCCAGGTAGACACATACAGTCATCTATTAATATATGTCGACGGTGGCGATGCCAAGATCGCCATTTATAAAGGTTGAGTGAAGGATACCTGAAACTGGTGTTATCGATTGCTGTTCCCTCAAACGGCTGCCATGTTTCTGCGTTTAGTTCATAAAGTCGCGGCATCACGACCCAGTTATCTTCACAGTCTTCAGTTAATACTTTATCAAAACCCTCATCCAATGCGCAGTGTTCGTCAAGCTTCATGATGTACTCACCCTGAGAGATGGCTACTCCCCTGTTTATACTCTCGCGCATCCCGAAATTACTATGCAGCTGACCGTGGTAAACAATAATGACTCTTGGATTATCTTTTATCATGGGTTCTGGCCAAAAACCATCAAAAACAATGATAATCTCTATTTCTCCTTGGGCCTTTTGTAATAGGTCATCTACTGTGCGCTGTAAGTATCTGTCAGCGCGTGATGGAATGATTATGCTAACTACACCTTTTTTCATATCTTTGTAAAATACCAATTTGGTTGCTTATCATCACTCACAGAGTTTTCGTGGTCCCATTCGGTAGTTTTAACATCTAAATTAAGCTCTTTTGCAAATTCATCAACGGCCTCTATCACACCCAATGTCCGGTGGGTAAAGTAATCATGACCGGCGATAATACCACCGTTTTTTACTTTTGGCACCCAAGCGTTTATATCTGCCTTGACGGCTTCATAAGAGTGGTCGGCATCAATATAAACGAAATCTAATGTATCATCAGTAATTAATTTAGCGACATTAGTACTATCACCTTTAAGAATCGTCGCATGGTAGTAACGCGACAAATTTTTTTTAGCCACTGGATAGGCTGCCACATTGCGTCTTTGCCCCCACCCAGTCGCGCTTGTCCACGAATCTACACAAAGCAGGTTAAGGTTTGGAATATTATCTAGCAATACCATTGAATAATATCCTTGAAAAACACCAACTTCGGCACCTTTTCTAAAACCTAGCTCGGCAAAATGCTTGGCTAATTCAGTCCTGTTTTTTAAATTCATTTTATCAATCCCATTGCTTGTTCCAACTTCCCCATTCCAGACCTTGATTAGCAACTTTTATCAGGTCCTGGTTATTCTGGAAGTAGTACTGCCGCATCAAGCCGGACATTTCACGCTTGCTCATTTTAAGACGGTAGTTTTTGGTCTTTTCGGTGTCTGTAGTTCGGAATATACCAATCAGTTCCTCAGGGTACCGAGCGCTTTTGACCCCGCGACGAGCCAGGCGCTCGTTTAGGTCCTTATCTTCCGGGCCGTAAAGCTCAAAGCGTTCGTCATAGCCGCCAGCTGCTACGAATTCAGCTTTTTTACAAACTATAACACCCAGATATAGTATGCCTGTATATAACCACTTTGCACCGGTTTCGGCTATTAATCGGCGCACCGTGGGGATAAAATCCTTGTATGGGAACAGGTCGGTACTAAAAATAACGATGTATTCCCCGGATGCCGCCAGAACCGATAAGTTACGGGCATGTGCCATATGGTAAGTGTCCCTGCCGGAGTACTTTCGATAGGTTAATATAAAGTCAGGGTTTTCTTGCTTGACTGATTTTATGTAATCCTCTAAGTCATCCACCGAATTGTAATCCAATATCACAACTTCTACTGGCGGGCTGGCTTTGGCGGCTGCAGTTAAATAGGGCATGGTCTTTTTAAGGTCATACGTTCGGTTCATGCAAGGAATACAAAAACTAATTAGCATGAACTTTCTCCATATAAGTGGTCAACTGCTCTTGCCAGTTATCTGGCCAGGTTGGCACTGGCCAGAACTTTTTAACCAGCCATTCAAAGTCGTGGACACGCTTATCCCACTTATTATTAAGCCAAAAGTCGATGCAATAACGTCGTCCTTTTTCAGTATCAGCCTGATGCCTTCTGTATTGTTCGTTAGAGAAGCCAAGTCCCTTTCCTCGCTTACCTTTATGATAGTGGGCGTACCAAGTTTTTTTATTAACCACCAGCCTGCCGCCCGATAACCACACCTTATTACCAATTTCCTGGGCTTCCTGGGTAAAGGGGCCATAATTCTTATCATCAAGCGGGTGGAGCAAATCAAACCAGTATTTCTTTTTCATAAAATAGCAGCTGCCCTGCCAACTCATGGTGTCGTCTACTAAGTGATCCTGGCGTTCATGGTAGCGTCCATTCCAAAGCGCACCGTGCAGGCCATAGAGCACATCGTCCGGCTTACGGAAGGGGGAAGCAAGGTACATGTAATCAACCGGCGGGCGGCCGTCCTCAATCAACTGCCAGGTGTCTGGATCCAGCCGGTATCTGCGGGGAATAACGACCCAATTATCCTCACAATCAGCCACCAATTTTAAGTCATAGCCCTTATCAACCATGCAATGCTCGTCAATTTTCATCACGTAGTCGCCGTTGGCTATTTCCATGGCGGCATTAATACCGCCGCGCATGCCGACGTGGTTATGAAGTTGGCCGTGGTGCAGAATCATCACCCGCGGATCATCTCTTAGCATGGGGTTAGGCCAATAGCCATCCAGGGCGACGATAATTTCAATATCACCCTCAGCTTTTTCCAGAAGATCATCAATAGTTCTCTGGAGATATTGGTCACTCCTCGACGGTATCACAACCGACAACATTAGTTACTATTTTATACTATACCGACCCGACGCATTTTAAGTTATGCGTTACAGGTGCTATGCCCTAACAGTTTTTTTAATAATTACCAGAGCCTAAAATCTGTTTTATGAGCCGTCTTCGATCCAAAAAGTGATACCTTGGCCGCTTGATCCAAGTCCGGTTTGGACCCACATAAACGGCCCAGCAGCAGCCGGATTAGAATTTTGGATAAATAGATTGCTACTGTTATTTGATGAAAGACCCAAATTTTGGCGGGCATCTTCGGCGTTCGTAGCACCGGTACCACCTTTCCTTATGGGAAGAGTTTTTTGGGTACCATCGGAATTGTGCTCGATACTAAGGAAGTTATTGAGGATTTCTCCCCATACGCCATCATCGGCACCGGGAATAGGTAATCTTGCCATGTTAACTGTTCCTAACCATTCTTATCTTCGCCGTAGCCCTCTTGGCCATATCCCTGCTCACTGGACGCAAAGGGAGCTCGTTTAACTTCAGCAATAGTCTGTTTAATCTCTCTGGCCGAGCTGCTGACCTCTTTGGTAATGTCCTTAAGGGATTTGTCATTCTTACCGTCAGTAAAGCCGTCCCTTAAACCCTTGACAGATTCACCAAAAGTTTTTGACAGTTTGGGCAATTTGCTTGGTCCAAAGAATAACAACACTATAAATAAAATTATTAGTAATTCGGCTTGGCCTAAACCAAACATTTTGTATCTCTTATTATTTTATTGTTAACATAAACATTATAACATAACCAGATTATCATGCTACAATTAACCCAGCCAAGCTAAAATGGAAAAATACAAATGAGCTTCGGACTACCAGAATTAATCATCCTATTAGCCATAGTGCTATTGTTATTTGGCAGTACCCGTTTGCCTAAGCTAGCCCGCAGCCTGGGCCAGTCTATGCGAGAGCTACGAGATGGGTTCTTTAGCAAGGAAACGGCCTCGGCAGACCAGAAAGGAGAAGCTAATAAAAATACCGAGGCTCCGCCTAAAGAAGATGGGCAGATGGATTATTACAGAAGCAATACAGAGTACACCAGACGATAAAATCAATCTAAAACCAAAAAAATTAAAAATTAAAAGGAGCAAATTATGCCGGATGGAACGAGTCCCAAAACTCAGCCATTCAGCGAACATATCCGAGAACTGCAAATACGGCTGATACTGGTCGCTTCGACTTTATTTTTCAGCAGTATCCTTGGTTATATAATCCATGACAAGTTGTTCCAGATAATAAGGCGTCCGCTAAATGAACCGCTTTACTACACTACGCCCACCGGCGGATTCAACGCCATAATAAAAATCTCTTTTCTATTCGGTATATTGGTGACGGTTCCGGTTCTGGTATATCAAATTGCTAGGTTTTTAAGGCCGGCTTTAAGGCGCTATATGGGCGCAGTCAAAGTAATTTTATATTCGTCCGCGCTAATGGTCGCGGGAGTGCTGTTTGCCTACTTCCTCAGTTTGCCAGCAGCCCTGCACTTCTTGTCTAATATCTCCAGCGAAGATTTGCAATCTCTTTTGACTATCAATGAATACCTGAACTTTATCTTCGGCTATACGGCGGGCTTCGCTTTGCTGTTTCAGCTGCCTTTGATTCTGCTATTCATCAACCGCATTAAACCCCAAAATCCAAGACGGTTAATGAAACATCAACGCTTCGTGGTGCTCTTTAGTTTTATTGTTGCCGCTATTTTAACCCCTACGCCGGACCCGATGAACCAACTTCTGATGGCGGCACCCATAATATTTCTATACCAGTTCTCTGTGGCGCTCATTTGGTTCGTCAACCGCCGCGATAAAAAGACATTAACTAAAGCCGATTCGATCATAGAAACGCCAACTACAAACCCGGTTATAAAAAGCGCTCCTGCTCTGGGCGCATTGGCTTTAAAGCCCGCAACACCATCTAACCCTGTAGTACCCCTGCAGCCGAAGCTCATAATGGACATCCGATCCACTGGGTAGTGAATAATTCAACCACTATTCTATAGGAAGCAAGTTTATAAACCTGGTGCTGGCAGCTTAATGTTGGTTAGCAGATGTATTACTGTATGCGAACTGGCTTCAGAATGATTTGGCGTATCTTTGCCATAACCGGTTGCACCTCTTCCAGCCTATAAATAGCTGAAATTAGTATGTGGACGGCGAATGTCGGTAAAATTATCAAGAAAATCTTGGTACCGAGCGTGATGAAACCGCGGTCAGTGCTCTCGAGTTGGAAGATGTGGACCATGCTGTAGGCTGTCAAAACGGTAAAGCCGGTCACGGACAGCGAACGGGCCACGCCGTTCCAGAATTCACCGCCAAAGAGCTTATGGTCACGCCAGAGCATTATGATTACCAGGACGACAACTTCGACGGCCGCCACGATGGACTGTGCCAGCGCTAGACCGGCAATGCCGTAGCCACCATCATCTACCGGCTTGGCCAATGTGAAGACCAAATAAATGTTAAGGGCTATGGCAAAAAGCGAGACAAACAAGGGGGTTTTAGTATCTTTCTGGGCATAAAAATAGCGCGAAATTATGGCGTAGATGGTTCGGAAAATAATAGCCCCGGCTAAAAAGCCTAAAATCAAAGCAATCTCCGGAGCGATGTTTTTGAAGATTAAACGGGCAAAGTAGGCGCGGGCGAAGAAGGTTATAACCGCCACCGGCAGGATTATCCAGATCATCACGCGAAGTACTTGCAAGAAATCACGGCGGAAGAGGTCGCTTCGCCCTTGCGATAACCGGTCATTAAGCCGCGGAAAAGCGGCGGTGGCAATGGCTGTGCCGATTAACAAGATGGGGACCAGATGTAATGTGTAGGCGTTTTCGTAAAATGTGATGTTGCCTCGTCCAAGCACACTGGCCCGGTTGGTTTCAACAATTGAGTTGATGGAGTCGATTCCCTGGTCGATAGAGCGCGGTGGCAGATTGCGCAATATTCCTCGAAAGTCAGGGCTGCGAAAGTTAATTACCGGCCGCCATTTAAAATTCATCCCAATCAGACCCAGACAGACAATTAACAGTTGAGCCACGGCTCCAGCCAAGGCGCCAAAACCGAGTCCAATCAGACCGAGATTATCTTTGAACACATAGACGCTGGCGATGATGAACACATTGTAAGTAATAGGGGCCAAGGCGAAGAAAAAGAAGCGACCAAATGTTTGCTGCAAGCTAGTCAAAATTCCAGAGATTGTAAACAACAAAGGATTGAGTGCGACAATGCGCATGATGGTAACGGCGTCGTGCATTTGGTCAGGACCTAGATTATTGCCAACCACCAGTTTTATCAGCGGCTCAGTGAAAACCAACATAATAATGCCAACCAACGCCATCAGAATTCCAAGAAAGTTGAGCAAGCCTGAAGTGATTTGCCAGATGGCACGCTTGTCTCCCTGAGCCAGCTTATCGGCCAAAAAAGGCATGAAAGCCACGCCCAGGGCGCCGGCAGCTATGGTGTAGAAAAAGAAGTCGGGGATTTTAAAGGCTGCAAAGTAGGCATCGGTGGTTATATCGCCGGGACGGTTAAAGTTACCATTGATAATCTGGACGCGTATAAAACCCAGCAATTGCCCGAAAAGTGAAGCACCGATAAGTAATGCTGCAGCGCCAGGGAGTGAGATACGCTGGTTTGCGCGGGTGAGCCATCGATTCATGCTGCACTTAGTATAAAGGTTAAGGATTTGAAATTAGAAATATCTTCCTCGGGGAGGTAATCAAAAACACCCGCCTGCAGGCGGGTGTTTTGTCGGTTCAGTATAGCGGGTTTATTTTCTCTTAAGAGTCAGAAATCCGTTGCGCGGGTTTTCCTGGACTTTGCGGTCTCCTGGCAGGTCGGCAGCGGTATCTTTGCGTTCGTCTTTACTAAAGTAATAGATCATTTGTTTCTTACCCCCGCGAAGGGTGACGTTTTTGGAGTTTAAGTGATATGTAACACCTTTACTGTTTGTATGCTTATAAGCCATTGCTTATCTCCCTCTCTCTCCGTTACTTACTAATGGTACCCCTAAAATAACCTGAGGTTATATCATCTGTCAACCTCTATCGTTATCTAAAGATTTTTGTCAGACTTGCTCATTAAAACGCTTATGCGTTATCATGAAAGAGTATTGTAAATAAAAGAGGTATACTAACAGATGGAATTCCTATCGCGAGGTGGAGATAGACGGGTCTCCCAACCCCTAAATACAGCTAATAGTGCGGCGCATACGCCGGTCCATACTGGGCGCCGGAAACATATCGACTGGGCTACCAGAACAGTACGCATAGAGTTATTTATATTAATCCTGGGCTCTGCTCTGTTGCTTGGAGCTCTTTCACTCTACCTTGGATTTGGTAGCGTCACCACCAATTCAGAGTTCGACAGAGTCGACAAAAGTAAATACCAGGCCGTATTCCTTAACGGCGGCGCCACTAGCGGTTCGGTGCTCTACTCAACCTATTTCGGGCACGTCACTAAAATGACCGATAAATACATCGTGCTGCGGGATATTTACTATCTAACCACCGAGCAAAGCGCCAATAACAACCAATCTAACCCACAGTTAACCAAGTTGGGCTGCCAGCAACTACATTCACCATACGATGAAATGGTGATTAACCGAAGCCAAGTAGCCTTTTGGGAAAACCTCAAGAGTGACGGTAAGGTTGCCCAAGCAATTTCCGAATACGTCAAGCAGAATCCAAACGGTCCAGATTGTAGCAACCAGACCAACCAGACTCAATCAAATACCAGCACCCAAAATACCTCCGGTTCCACGCAACCAAACAGCCAAAATCAAAACAACACCAGCCCTTAGTACTGCTGCCTAAGTTGGGTGCCTAAAATTTTGTCGTAAAAAATCTTGGCCACAAAAACCAAGAATAAGACAGCCGTTAGGATTAAACTCCAGCCGGCGAAATCTGGACTCCACGAGGGACTTACAAAGTCGAATTGATAAAGAGCGGTCGGGATTTTCTCTGCCCGCTGGCCGCCGTGGCTCAATATGTAGTCTTGTACGCAGGATATACGGCTGCGACCGGATATCGAGACACTGGCTGGAATCCGTTCCTGACAGTAATTAGCCGCTTCGGTGTACAAGTCAATGTCGTTGGCCTCCTTTTCAGCCTCGGTTACTAGCCGCTCATAGGTGTACCGGAGTTGAATAGGTGGCTTGATAGCATTATTACCACTCGAGAGGTTGGTATTCATATGGGAATAAACATATTGGCGCAAATCATTCAGAGCAGCGTTGACATCGCCGCCGTTTTTGTCGACTTCGTAGACCTTATCTCTGAGTTTGACCATCGTCAGATTGTTTTGCCGTAGGGCATAGACCGACAACAAAGCACTAGCTACAAACAAAATTAAAAAAACGTAGCGTGGTCCATAGTAAAAAAGTGAAGAAATCTTTCTAATCATGCTTAACCTATGATACATTTTAATCCCTATTTCCTAACTCCTATTTCCTATAACCTGCGGCTATCGCCTTATAAGACACCCCTTCGGGGTTTCCTATCGCGCCGGGTACGGAATGAATCCGATACTCGGGCTACCTTCCCGAGGAAATTACTGGCACCTATACCCTAAAACCTGTAACCTTTTACTATGCATGTCTATTTTTCGGGCATTGGCGGGGCGGGCATCGGTCCGCTGGCTCTGATTGCCAAACAGGCCGGATACGATGTTAGTGGTTCAGATGAAAAAGACAGTCAATACATCAAATATCTGCGCGGCCATGGAATAAATGAGATACACATTGGACAAACGCCGGAAAAAGTCGCAGCGGTCCATGCCCGGAAACCGATTGATTGGTTTGTTCATACCTCAGCGTTGAAGGATGACAATCCGGAGTTGCTTTTTTGCCATCAAAACAAGATCAAAATATCGAGACGAGACGGGTTTATAAATGAGATTTTGTCGCAAAAACAACTAAAGATGGTCGCGGTAGCCGGAACGCATGGCAAAACTACAACTACAGCTATGGTCATCTGGTTGTTCAAACAGCTCAAAGTCCCGATGAGTTATAGCGTAGGCGCTAAAACCAGTTTTGGCGAGATGGGCCAATACGAGCCCAGAAGCGAATATTTTATCTACGAAGCCGACGAATTCGACCGCAATTTTTTGGCTTTTAAGCCCCGCCTGGCCGTCATTACCGGTTTGGCTTGGGACCACCACGAAATTTTTCCAACACAAGAAGATTATTATGATGCCTTCAAGGAGTTTACCAAGCAGAGCCACGAAGTTGTGCTTTGGCAAGCGGATGCCGAAAAGCTTAACTTGTTAAGTAATTCGTCGCCAGGAGTATTTGTCGAATCGGAGAATAATACCTACATAGATAAGATTAAGCTGCTAGGTAGATATAACCGTTTTGATGCCTGGTTGGCTATCCGCGCCGTAGCCCATTTGACACAAGAGTCTCCTGAGCAACTGGTTCGGTTGATGCGCGATTTCCCTGGCGTCAGCCGCCGCTTCGAAAAAATAACCGACAATCTATACACCGATTACGCCCACACGCCGGATAAAATCCGCGGCGTTATGAGCGTGGCTCTAGAAACAGCCCAAAAAACTGGACAGAAGATAGTCATCATCTACGAGCCGCTCACTAATCGGCGCATGCACTACATGAGAGATCAACACCAGGACGTCTTTGACGGAGCGGACGGGCTTTATTGGGTGCCAAGTTATTTGGCGCGCGAGGATCCTTCGCAGCCGGTACTTAAACCAGCCACACTGATTAAAAACCTCGATGCGCCGGGACGAGCGGTGGCTAGACCAATGGGACTAAATGACAAGCTAAAAACTGTCGTCCTCGAACACATTAAAAAAGGCGATTTAGTAATCGGCCTGAGTGGTGGTGGTGGTGGCTCCTTAGATGAGTGGCTTAGGCAGAATTTCGCGCCTTAGAGCTCGACTGGGTCGCCGCTCTCCAGTTCGATGAATTCAATATTGTACTTATTGAGCAGCTGCTTCGCACGACTGTATCGGTTCTGGCGTGCAGCTTTGTGCCATTCCCAGTCATGAATCGGTAAAACAACCCGGGGTTTAAGTTTGACGATAATATCAAGCGCTTGCCTATAGCTGGCAAACGGCCCGGTCAGAGGCAGTGCCAGAACTTCACGCGATTGTGGCAAATCATAAGAGTCGCCGGTGTGGGTCAACTTATTAGCCACATGTACGCCGATGTTTAAAACATTCGGAGTAGCCAGCGGCAATGGCTCGTGCTTGGCCTCAAACACTGTTAGATTATCTTCGCTGCCGGCGCGTACCGGGTTTGGTAGCTTGAGAGTCGCGATTTTATTGGCTAAGTCAGTGTTGGTGATAATGGCAGCGTGAGGAAAATGCCTACTAAGCTCCCTGAGGCCATATTCATCGTAATGATCCGGGTGCTCATGAGTGATAACGACGTAGTCGAGCACGGGTAATCTATCGACTCGGAGTAAGTGGCTACCCCAGGTATAGTTGCCTGGGTCTATTAGCGCATTGATCCCGGGGGATTCTATCAAAAGACATGAGTGAACGAATTTGGTGATTTTCATCTTCAATAGCCATTGCGATAAACATAGAAAACCGCGGCGGTAAGTAGCAAAGCTACCATACAGGCCACTATGGTCGCGATAATCGGCGGTGAGCCATGATGGGCTTCGTTGATTTTTGCCTTTTTTACAGCTACCTTTTTGCGGACACCACTCAAGTGCTCGAATTTGGCTTCGATAGAGTTCTCCGATCGCTTTACGGAGCTGTTTACATCTTTGAGAATATAATCCAGCTCTTGGTCGCCGGAGTTGGCTGGCGGCTTATTTGTCGGCTGGAAAATCTGGGCCACCGGGCCTTTTAGCGGCTGCGGGTTGGACGGGTTAGTGCCTAATGGATTCCTGACCGGAATATCACTGACAATCTCGGCGTTGATTTCAGTCGGAGGTGTAACGTCACGTACGAGCGTCGGACCAGTCTTTGGTGCCTGCGAAGATGGCGGATTCATTAAATTAATCCCCCTCTAATCTAGAAGTGTAGCATAAGCCAGAATGCTGTTTAGTATCCACTGTAGGTCGTGGGTTGAAAATCGGTAATTTTGACCGGCTCACCGCCGCCGGCGTTCATAATGTGCAGTTCACTGTCTTTTCTGGTGGTTAATATGTACTCGTCGTTAAACCAACTGTGAGCGTTGTACTGGGTCAGTGAAGCGATTGTCGCCGGATTAAGACCATTGGCATCAGCCACAAAAATTGTGTATTTTCCATCGCGGCTCTCGGCCCAAAGTGATTTCTTGCCAGAAGGCGAGAGATAGAAAATCCGGTATGAATCGTAGAAACTTTCTTCGTTAATGGCTATTGACTTCGGCGCTGACGAACCAACGGTGTAATTAAAAAAATTGGCGGCATCACCGGCTTGCTGCCAAATATATACCGCCGAGGGGCTGTGCCTCGAATATTGGATATTGTCTCGAGCGTCAAAGGTGGCCACCGGCTTATACCCCTGTCCGCTTGATAAGATTATAGATAAGCTACTTTTTTTGGCATTGAGCAGCTCATCAGCCATAGCTTCGTCTGAAGGGAACCAGCTCTTGCTATAGACGACATTTTCGCCTGACACCATCGTAAAGGCGTAATATTCGTAGGCTGAGGCTGCGGCATCGCCGGTAGCTGAGATTTGGTCAAGCAATGTACTTTTGCCGCTACCAGCGTCGTAGCTTTTTAACTTATCCTTACCGGTTTGCCACTCTGGCAGGTCGCGGCGGCTGATAGTGTAGATTAAATTATCGCCGCTCCAACCAACTAAGCTTACGTCAACATCCCCGTTGTCTACATCCAGCAGCTTATCTTCTGCGGTTGATAAAACGTAAAGCTGCGGCGTTGGGTAAGCTGTGGAGCGCCGGGCAACTAAAGCCACGTATTTCCAATTAGGCGACGGCAAAAGTGCGGTATCGTAATCACGCTCGCTGCCAGTCCCAGCCAGCACAACTTTGGCTTCAGTGCCATCTAAGTTGGCCTTCATCAGATCGAGTTTACCGGTGCGCTTACTTAAAAAATAAACCTTGCCAGCTGGTGTAAGCGCAAAATTATTTTCTATGACTTCCAGGCTACTAACCTCTATGGTGACCGCTGAATCGTTATAGCCCTTCAACCCCAAGGTGGCTTTTTGTTCATCTGTCCCTACCGGCAGCACAACCACAGCCTCGCCATCCTTGTCGGTTTTGGCGTTAATATCGGCCACCTTGATATCAACGTCACCCAGCGGCTTTTGCGTTATAAGGTTTTTGACGACGATTTTAGCCTGCCGGCCAGTGGCCTCTACCTCAATGGCGGGTGTGGATTTTTGACTCAAAATCGGCACCAGCACATTCGCCTGGCGCTCTTTATAGTATTTTTTACTAATCAAAACGGCGTGGTTCCCGGCGCTTAGACGAAGTGTAGCCCGGCCATTACCGTCGGTATGGGAGCTGAGCGAACCGACTCTAACAGTGGCGTCACTTACCGGAGTGCGGCTTGTGGAGTCTAGAACTTCAACCGTAAAATTTTTCTTAACAACTATTCCGGCTGCCTTGTAGCGTGTCCACGGAACAGCCACCAAAAGCAACAGAATCAAAACTGCCGTGGCTGGTATTGTCCATTTCCTATTGAAAAGGTACCAGTTACGCAACCTTCGCCAATACGATTTGCTCATGACGGTCGCCTTGGGTGGCGGCGATTCTTCCGGCTGCTCGGCCGATGGTTGTTGAGGTTGGTCTTTTTTTTCTTCGTCCATAGAGGGGCTACCGCCCTATGAGGACAAACCTACGGTTTTTCCTCATCGCGCCGAGCGCGGAATGAATCCGCCGCGCGGGCTGCTCTTTTTCCCTTAAATTATTTAACATTACTATAGAGTTTGCACTTAAACTATAAGCGCTCTTCTTCTCTTTGCCAATAAAGGTTCCTAGTTTATTACAAGTGAGGTGAGCATATTTTTGAGCGGGCCGGAAATATCTTCATCTTCCCAAGTCTGTTCGCCTATCCCATAAATCCCGCTAAGTTCAACACAACCGCTGTTCGGGCACAGATAAAATTCAATGCTAGTAATTGGGTCAACCTTTTCGATATCGGTCTTTGGAACAGTTTGGCCCTTCTCATAGCCTAAGTCTCCGGTTATATAAACGGCATCCAAGCCGGCATTGTTTTCGGCGTAGCGCAAAAAACTAATGTAGGTTGAGGCCCGCTGAACTTGAGTGGGGCTGGTGTAGGCGATTTTCTCCGAGGCCATCAGCGCCGTGGCTGCATTGTTCTCAAAACCCTCTAAGTTTTGGCCTTTGGCGCGGATGCGAAAATAGATTTGCCCAGTTACATCTTTGCCGTCCGTCCCCTTCAGTTTAATACCTGGCGAGAGCACGGTTATTTGCTCGGCGTTATCTTCACTGGCCGTCCAGTTGCCGGGGTAATCAAAGCCGAGCCTGAAGTTGGCTGAATCGTAGTGTTTGGTCTCGGTGGTGATTTTTGCGGCCGCTGGCGTTGAATTTTGGTTGGTTTGTGAAGTTTCAGCCGGCTTACTATCAGATTGGCGATTCTTGTAGAACCAATAGCCCCCGCCGCCCAGAGCTGCTACCAATATCACAACTGCGACTACTACACCGAGCTTACGACCGGGCTTAAGTTTAGCCCAAATTGGATTGCGCGGCATTGGCGGTTTTTCGTAATTGGCATAATCAGCCGTCGACTTGCCAGCCGCCTGATAATCGGCGTCCTCAATTGGGGAACCGCTTTTTGGCTCCTGGTAGTCCTCTTCGGCGCTGCTCTTTTCCACCATATTTACGATTATACGCTGAACTAAGGTGATAATCGGTTGATGTCGCGCGGAAAGAGGGTGGCTTCTTTGACGTTATTCAATCCGATGATTTTTTCGGTTAGTCGCTCGAGCCCCATGCCGAAACCGCCGTGCGGCGGCATGCCGTACTTAAAAGCCTGAAGGAAATACTTGAAGCCGGCGTCGTCAGGTGAAGCCCCGGTCTTTTCTTTGAGTTGCGCCACTAGTTTGTCGTAGCGGTGCTCACGCATACTGCCGGTGGCGATTTCGACGCCGCGCAGGAGCAGGTCAAAGCGCTCAGCCAGGTGAGGGCGGCCGTCATACAATTTGTGATAGAACTTGGCGTCGGCCACCGGCCATTCGGTGACGAAAACCGCTTCAGAGCCGAGTTCCTTGGCGGCGTATTCGCAAATCCAGCGTTCTTCTTTGGGGATTAAGTCCAACTCTTTTGTCGTGTCTTCGCCGGTTGCCTCGGTGTATTTTTTATGGATTTCGGCCATGGTGAGAGCCGGGAATTGGGTGGATAAAACCGGTTTATTGGCATCCCAGGCCTTAAGCTCGGATTCGCATTTTTGCCAGACGTCGTTCACAACCGAATTTACCAAATTACTTAACGAGTCAAGTAATTCGGGGAAGGTGATAAAGCCCATTTCCATATCGATGGTAATGAATTCGGTCATATGGCGCGTTGTAGCCGATAGTTCTGCCCTGTAAGTCGGGTTGATTTCGAATACCCGCTCATAAACCCCTACCATGATTTGCTTATAAAATTGGGCGCTTTGGGCCAGTGTGGCTTCTTTGCCAAAATAATCGAGCTTAAATACCTCTGCCCCGCCCTCAGTGGCACCCGGCAATAGCTTAGGCGAGTTGAATTGCACAAAATCCTGGCTCTTTAAATATCGGCTGATGGATTCTTCAACCTCGGCTTGGATTTTAAAAATCGCCTGCTCACGCAGGTTTCGCAGTCCGATTACACGATTATCAAACAGGGTGTCTAGGTGCTCGGATTCATGGCTTAGAGGCTTATCGATTTCAATCGGCGGTTCGTCATGCACGGGTATTTCGACGGTGATTTTAGGCTCGTGGACCTCTGCCCCGCCCGGTGCTCTCTGTTCTTCGACAGCCTTACCAATGACTGACAACACCGTGCCGACCTGTAAGCTTCGTAGTTTCTCCAGTTCGGCCTCGTCTTGTACGACAACTTGGATTATCCCGCCGCGGTCGCGCAACAAAATAAAATTGATGCCGCCAATCAAGCGTTTTTTATGCAGCCAACCGCGCAAAATAACCTGTGAGCCGGCGTGCTTGGCCACTTCGCGCGTCAAAACTCTATCCATCGGTGTTATTCTACCATAGCAACCATGAGAAACCCCTTCGCGGTTTCTCATCGATGCCTGCCAAAATGGTTCACATTTTGTAATGCTCGCCGGTTAAGTAATTCTACCAGCTCTCTATTTAGGTCAAGGGCTGGTACCCTTGACACTAATCGGGCTGCTCATCCGGAGAACAGACCTAATTGTTGGCGTCTTGGTCATGAGTCTGATCCCGTATATGGCTGGCAACCGAACGGATATCATGGTAGCGGTCGAATTCGCCATTTACCTTATCAACGAGGATTTGCTGCAGTACGTCTTCTAAAGTGACGGCGCCGACAACCTCTTCAAAATTGTTGACCACCACAAGCAGTAACTGTCCTGATTTCAAAAAGCCGTCGAGCGCACTACGTAAATTCTGAGATTCATTGATATAGCCGACGCCCGGGTGCATGATGCCGCTGATGCGCCCTTTGTCTTCCAATTGATCAAGCAGATCTTTAAGATATAGGGTTCCGACTATTTCCGGGTTCGAGGCCTTGGTAACTTCCTTAACAACTGGGAATCGAGTTTGGCGGCTCTGGTGTAGCTCGTCCATGAGCATTGGGCCAATTGCTTCACCGGCTGCCACCCATTTGATTTTGCGCCGTGGAAGCATGATATCGCTGACGGTTTTATCGTTCAGGCTCAGCGCCCCTCGGGCGGTTTTTAATTCCTCTTCAGATATCCGGTTGTCCGGTTGCCGGGCCTGGATTCGCAAAAATTCCAACAAGTCTTCTTTTTCATACAGGCTAGTCGGCGGATACAGCGGCCTTACGCGCTTGGACCAATCAGTAATCCGGCCAAGAATGGGTTGAAAAAAAGACACCGCTGCCGTCAAAAATGGTGCCGCCAATGCAGCCAAGCTTAGACGCCAACCTTTAATCGGTTTTGGCAAACGGCTAGTCCACATCAGCCAAGCAATGACTAATGCTACTGCCAAACCGACCCACCAGGTAGTATCTGTAGCCAGTAATATCAAGCCGGCAGCGCTTAAAACGCCTAACAACCTCAAAAATAATTCAGCCGAGCGGTTGAACGCCGCCAATTTATACACTGCCGCCGCGCGTTTGTCTTGATGAGCCCGAGCGCGGCGGCGTAATTCTTTAGCCGGTAGATTACGCAGCGTCTTATCAAGCAGAACAGCCAGCAAGAAAAAAACTGCCAAGATAATTGCTAATGCTATCCTCACGCCTCTATCTTACACGTATTGCTCGCGTGATATGATAAAAGAGAACATAGGAGGATTAATGGACAAGCGTTTCTTGGCAATCTTGGGTGGGATTATCGCCATTTTTATAGGCATTTTCGTCATTACCCAGATCGGAAACGATAACAATACAACAAATACCAGCAACAGCCAGCAAAAACCGACCAGCCATATCAAGGGTGAAGGTAAAAAAGCTGTCACACTGATTGAGTACGGTGATTACCAGTGTCCAGTTTGCGCGGTCTATGAGCCAACGCTCAAACAGGTCTATGACCGCTTTTCCCAGGATATTTACTTCCAGTTCCGTAATCTGCCACTGGTGAGTATTCATCCGAATGCTTTTGCCGCCGCCCGTGCCGCCGAAGCCGCTGGCATGCAGAACAAGTACTTCGAGATGCACGACAAGCTGTATGAAAACCAGAACGCTTGGTCCAACTCTAATAATGCCTTTTCACTCTTCAAGCAATACGCCCAAGAGGTAGGATTGGATGTCAATAAGTTCACTGCCGATTTTGCCAAAAAAGAGGTTAATGACGCCATCAATGCTGATTTGGCAGCCTTTGCCAAGACCGGCCAGTCACAAGCTACGCCGACCTTTTTCCTGGATGGCAAATACATTGAGAATAAAGATCTCTCAGATGCCAACGGCAATCCCAGCGTCGACAAATTTGCCCAGGTAATTGACGCCGCGATAGCCCAAAAACAATAAGCGATAAACAATAAGCATAGAGTCGAGCTGTTTATTGTTCTTTGTTGATTGCTTATTGGTCTCAGAGGTTATACCATAGTGCTAAAGGCTAAAAACTAAAATGCGCCGCGATAAAAACCTGATAGAAAAAGTTGCCGAATTACCGGCCGATTTGCTTGATGAGACGGTAGCCAAGACCAGCAAATTTGCCCAGGCTATACCGCGGGCCCAGACTATAGAGCAAAATGCCAAGGACGATATAAAGAAGGCTGAAAAGAAAACCAAAGAATACTGGAATGTCTTGGGCCCTGGACTGACGACCGGTGCCTCCGACGACGACCCTTCGGGAATTGCGACTTATTCGCAAGCTGGAGCTCAATACGGATTCCAGCTACTTTGGCTATCACCTTTCACTTTCCCGCTAATGAGCTTAGTGCAAGAAATGTGTGCCCGCATTGGTATAGTTACCGGCCGCGGCCTAGCCGCCAATATACGAGCCCATTTTTCCAGGCGCGTACTCTATCTATGTACATTGTTGCTGTTTGCGGCCAATGCATTCAACATCGGCGCCGATCTCGGGGCTATGGCTAAGGCCGTCCAGCTGCTTAATGGAGGAGTTAATTTTTATTTAGCCGTCCTCGGTTTTGCCGTCTTAAGCCTGCTGCTGCAGATTTATTTACCTTACGCCCGCTATGCCCGTTATCTGAAATGGCTGGCTTTAGTTCTACTGGCTTATGTAGCCTCAGCTCTGCTGGCTAACTTAGATTGGGGAAACGTCCTGCGTCAAGGCTTTACGCCATCGATTGAATTTAGTCGTGACCAAATCATACTAATCTGCGCTATTTTGGGTACTACTATTTCGCCATATCTATTCTTCTGGCAGACATCCCAGGAGGTCGAGACTCAAATTGAAGAAGGTAAAAAGACTTTGGCGAGCCGGCAAGGTTCCAACCACCGCGAAATTAAAGAAATGAGAGTCGATGTCTGGAGCGGTATGTTTTTATCCAACCTGGTAATGTTTTTTATCATTGCGGCTTCTGGTGCGATTCTTTTTCCTCAGGGTTTAACTGAGATTCAGTCGGCTGCCCAAGCTGCCGAGGCGCTGCGGCCTTTTGCCGGCGATGCTACATTCTGGCTTTTTGCTCTTGGCATAATTGGTACTGGTATGTTGGCAATTCCGGTGCTAGCTGGGGCCTCTTCTTATGCGGTTAGTGAAAGTCTGGGCTGGAAAGAAGGGCTCAATAAAAAACTCCGGCAGGCCCACGCCTTTTACGGTGTCCTGATGATTTCAGTCCTAATCGGGCTGGCTATTAACTTTTTGGGTATCGACCCAATCAAAGCCCTGATTTATGCGGCCGTCGCCAACGGGATTGTCGCACCGCTAATTCTGGCGCTAATCGTCATCATCAGCAGTAATAAACGCATCATGGGCGAGTGGGCCAATCGACCTTTAACTAACTTGCTTGGCTGGAGCGTAACTTCCTTGATGGTCTTAGCCGGCGGAGCGGCAATATTGGTTCTGTTTGGATAATATGGAAAACATATTCTCAGGATTAGCACTAATAATCGTTGTCGGCGCGGTTGTGGCATTCATAATGCGGGTAATCGGCCAGCCTTTGATGGTAGGCCATATCATTACCGGTATTTTGGTCGGGCCGGCGCTCTTCCATATCGCTGACGATCCTGAAAGCCTGCGAATTTTTGCCGATCTGGGTATAGCGCTGCTGCTCTTTATCATTGGCTTAGGAATGAACCCACGAGTTGTCAAAGAAGTCGGACGAACCTCTTCAATCACCGCGATTGTAGAAATCGTCTTTGTCTCGCTAGCTGGCTGGATGGCTGCTGTAGCACTCGGTCTGCCGCGGCGCGAAGCTATATTTTTAGGCATAGGCTTGGCAATCAATAGCACGATTGTGGCCTTGAAGCTTCTTAGCGACAAAAAGGAACAAGGCCGGTTATACGGTAAGCTGACAATCGGAACCTCGCTTGTTGAAGACATATTGGTTGCCATTGCCCTGCTTTTTGTGGCCGCGTCGCAAAACGGTCAGTGGTTGTCGTTTGGGCCGTTTATGAAATTAGCTTTTCTAGGCGCGCTTATCGGCGTGGGCATGTACCTGTTCAGTTCCAAAATCTTGCCAAATATTCAAAAACTACTGGCTTCCGACCAAGAGTTATTATTTTTATTCGCCATCGCTTGGGGGCTGGGCAGTGGCGCCTTGCTGGCTAAAATCGGCTTTTCATTAGAGGTCGGAGCCTTCGCGGCTGGAGTTTTTTTGGCTTCATTTCCTTATGCCCAGGAAATTGCCTCTCGGCTTCGCCCATTACGCGACTTCTTCGTGATAGTCTTCTTTATCGCTCTGGGTACCGGCGTGTCCTTTACCAACTTCAGCGGCATGGTCTGGATGATACTGGCCGGCTTGGCGATAGTACTGTTACTTAAACCTCTGATTGTCATGAGTACGCTTGGATTCTTGGGCTACACTAAACGCGTCAGTTTTAAGACCGCCACCATGCTTACCCATGTCAGCGAATTCTCGATAATTTTCATTATTCTAGGTGAACGCCAGGGCTTAATCCAGCAGCGCGCCGTTACAATCTTAACTTTCGTGGCTATTATCTCCATCGCCATATCAACCTATCTTGTGACGTATAACGATAAGGTTTATGACTATTTCGAAAAGTATCTGGATATGTTCGAACGCCGAAAAACGCGGTTCGAAACCGTGCCAGAGCAGCACCACGAGCTTGTACTATTTGGTTACCAAAGGGGCGGGCATGAGTTTGTCAACCTATTCAAAAAACTGAAGAAAAAATATGTGGTTATCGATTACGACCCTGAGGTCGTAGATACGATGGAAAACCGTAAAGTTAATTACTTATACGGCGATGCTACTGACGAAGAATTGCTTGAAGAGGCCGGCGTACAGCGCGCCAAATTGGTTGTCTCGACTATCCCGGATTTTGACGTCAACGCCTTCCTGCTCAAATACATGGAAGATAAAAATCCCAGGGCTGTACTTATTCTTCACGCTGACGATCCGTTCGAGGCAGCCAAGTTTTATGAGGCCGGCGCCAGCTACGTTATATTGCCGCACTACATCGGCAGCGAACAGGTAAGCACCTTTATTGGTAAGTCCGGGCTTTCTAAAGAAGTATTTCGCAAACAGCGCATCAAGCACCTCGAATACCTCGAAAAGCACTACGGCGCGCTGGAAAAAATCAGTCAACTCAATGAAAAAAAACTCGGCCGCACCATCGTTAAAAGCGTGACCGCTTTAACTACTAAAATCTAGGAAACTTCTCTGAGCCCGCTGTTTTTTGCCTTGGCGGACGACTTTTTTAGTACAAATATCTACTACATGCCCGCATGTTCCACAGCCGATTCTATCTCCCCGCCGCCAGGCTTTTACTGACTTGCCGGCTTGAGGTTTTGGCAGACAGTTAGGACACCACTTCGATTCAAACTCTTTTTTTAGCAGGTTGAACAACTCGAGGCCTTGTGTATTCAAATAGCCAGCTTCGTGCAGGTTGTTAAGCTGACTAGTCAGAGCCACATCACAGCCAGCAAATTGCGTCCCGTTATTTCTTTCTATCATGCCGGCGTTGGAAACGGACTGGCCAAGATCGCCTAGGTTTAGCCATGTACCTTCCAGCTGCTGTTTAAAGCTGGACATAGTGTCGTAACGCAGCTCATCGGCTTCACAAGCCAATTCAGCCTCTGGCAGGTTACGTTGGGCCAAGTTAATCAAATTTTTCATATGGCAGGCGAGCAAATCTTCATGTTTGAGTACAAAATCATAATTGTTGTCACCGCGCACAGGCATGATTTGTTCAAGCAAGTTGCGATGGGCCCCGTCCAACATAACTCGGGTCTTTAAAACATCGATTGAATCTGCGCCCGGTGGTAAATCAGACCCGAATCGTTCAAGTATTCGCTTAGCATCACCAACTTCCACGCCATCACTGGTTGCCGAATAAAGATGGAGCCGGCCGTTATCAAAAACCGAGGCTCGCAAATAAGCCCGTTTTTTTTCTGGATCACGGCCCATTTTTTTTAAATCAGACGATGAACCCAAATCACTACCGTCCAGTGATATAACGAGCATCGTAGCCGGCCGGCCATCCTCAGCCATATTTATTTGGGCTTTGGCCTCTTCCATCTCGGCTTCGGCAATCGTGGCGTAAAACCCTAGACGAGGATTAGCCTCAGCTTTTTTTCGCGCCCGGATAACACCATTTTCGTGAATCTTGAGCCAATCAACTACACCATTGGGTTGCATGACATACAATCTGCCGTCTTGGGCTACAAATTCAAAATGGGTGCGTGTCTCTCCATCCAAAACCTCTGGAATATGCGAAAATTCTTGGTCACAAACCTGTTCATATATCGCCCTCTGCTCTTGCTCATCATCAGTTTTGAGCATATTGCGAAGCATTAACACGGAATTAGCAGCCCTCAGCTGTTCCCACTCTGTTGAATTTCTTTCCTGGGTTAATTGTTCCAAAAAAATCCCCTGCTCGCCGGCAGGGGTCAAAATTACTTAACTAGTCAAGTATTTGCTCCTGCTCGGGAGTCTCTCTTTACGCTGTATCGGACTATCACCGTTGCGGCACAGTCCCGGATTTTCACCGGGTTCCAGCGGTTTTATTGTTAAGCATTGCCATAATAGCATAGTGCCGCTCTTAGGGCTTGTAGTAGTTTTTGCGCTGGCAAATCACGCCAATATTTGTTATAACAAAACGATTATGGAACGTAGTCAAGAAGCCTTCCCCGGCTTAACTCCCGAGCAAATCGCGATGTACGCAGCTGCTACTAAATCTTTGCGCAATCAGGCGGCCCGACATGCCAATCTGGGCAGATTCAAGCTTATCGAACGCCCGGATGACTACTATCAAGATTTTCGTGAGGTTTACTACCCGCCTGTTAATGAACCGAGTTTAGAAATTATAGCCAGTACCTGTCGAAGAATACTGGGCGAGGATGGCCTGGGGTATTCGAACTTTGATACGCTAGTTGATGTTTTTTATTCCAATGCAAAGGCAATCCAACAAGCCAAAGACATAATGGAATCGGGTGGTCGCATAATGTTGATTACTTCTCACAGAGAACTCGTGGATGTGGCCATGGTTATGGCAGCGGCACAGTATGCAATCGGCTCTACAGACATTGTTAAAAGAACCCGGCTTTTTGTAGGTCCAATCACCAAGGAGCTAGAGATAGTCGGTCGCAGCGCTATAGAGGCATTACAAAATTCAGGTGGTGTAATTGTATCGTTGCCTGACACTGACAGCACAGAAGAACAGATTGCATCAGGGGAAATTGACAGAAGTATAAAGGAAGTCACGAATACTGCTGTCAAAGACATCTTTGAAGACCAAATCATTAACGATGAGATAAGCCTAGTGGCAACAGCGCCTAGTGGCAGCACCGACCAAGAAACCAATAACATTATAACTATGAGACCAGTATCAAGAGGCACAGATGTCTTAGCCCGGAGATATTTTGACGCGTTATGGCCGGCCGCTGTCGTGATGTCTGATAAACAATTGGTTTTTGAAGTCGGCGATATTTTGATTCTTAGTAAGGGCGAGACGCTGCACGATGTCATGGAGAACAAACTTGCTCCCATGTACCAGAGAATCAGTGGTAAAAATGTTGTTTATCAACGGCCAAAAAAGTAGGCTGCACTCGTAGCGGATTATTTATATTTAAGCAAACGAAAAAGTCCTTTAGATGGTTTGTAGACCTTGTCAGGAAATTTTTCGGTTAACTTCCAGACGCATCCGTTGACCGTTTTCGGATGAAAGGTGTGATCCGATTCCTTAATACTAGCGAGCAGTTCCGACCAACGCAGACCCTCGGGATGCTGCTGCAGCAACTCAAATGCTTTTGCGTTTATGCGCCCCGTGATTGTGGCTGGCCGCATACGATCATCATTCATGTGGGAGTCATTTCTGTACAATTACCTGTTCTTCAACTTAGCTTAAATAATATCAAATCTAAAAGTTCTAACCTTGGCTCCCCGTAGTGATGGAAGTTAGAACTAGTATTCGTCAATCACAATCTTCTTTTGCTGCATCAAAGTCTTGAAAGCATTTGGTTTTTGCATAAGTTCTTCCATATTACTGGGTACCACTTGCCAACTCAGACCATACTTGTCCTTGCACCAGCCACATTGCTCGGCTTCTGGGACACTAGAGAGTTTTTCCCAAAAGTAATCAATCTCTTGTTGGTCTTCACAGGCAATAGCAAAAGACACCGCTTCACTGAACTTAAACTCAGGCCCAGCGTTGATAGCTGTAAAACGGACTCCGTCAAGCTCAAATTCTATGGTCAGCACTTTGCCCGCTAAATCTTTTTGAAAATCAGCCAAACCCTCTTCGGCACTTTCAGGATAATGCTCTGTGGACAATATTTTACTATTTTGGAAAACAGAAATGTAAAAGTCGACTGCTTCTTTGGCGTTTCCATTAAACCATAAGTTCGGTGTGATTTTTTGCATGGAGACCCGCCTTTACCCAAATTATACCCCAAAATGAAAAAAGAGGCACCTTGCCTCTGTAAAACTTGGTTCTAACCTTGGCTCGGCTTAGTGGACCTGTTCAGAACCAATGAGCTTGAATTTGAAACCTTTAGCATTAAAGCGTCCAGGCTGCTAGAAGCATGATTGTAAAGTTAATCGCCGAGACTACGCACCAAGTACAGAAGGCCCTCAATATAAAAGCTTGGACGAAAGTAAAGTACATAGAAAAGGCAAAACCAAAAGCTACTATACCCTTAACCCAATCGAAGTCTACCGAGCCTTGGCTTGAAAGGTATGTTAAAACCAGGATGGCCGTATACATAGCAAAGCCGGCAAAAGAGTTAGGTATTCCAAAAGTCTTGCTTTGCTTGCTGTATTGGACTTTGCGGCACCATGCCTTAGGAAAAAATAAGCAGGCTACATCAGTGCCCTTGATTTTGTGGTAGATAAGGTAGCCAGTATCCAAAAGTCCTATTGCTGAGAAAATGTAGATTATTGTTCTTGCAGATTCGGAATC
Organism: Saccharimonadales bacterium (SeqCode); assembly: GCA_036507655.1. Taxonomy (GTDB): domain Bacteria; phylum Patescibacteriota; class Saccharimonadia; order Saccharimonadales; family UBA10212; genus 2-01-FULL-49-22. The sequence goes on along the minus strand of DATCIS010000010.1, from coordinate 167 downwards.
CATTATTGGAATAGTAGGGTGCGAGTTGTTTACTGTCAATAGCGCTTATGCTTGGCTCCGGAGGCCGGACTCGAACCGGCAACCATCACCTTAACAGGGTGTTGCTCTACCATTGAGCTACTCCGGAATCACAAGTTATTATACCGGTTTAACTTCTAGTTGTCAGG
>DATCIS010000009.1:0-27469 GCA_036507655.1 Saccharimonadales bacterium (SeqCode) | reverse complement strand
TTCCAGTTTATTGACGGTAACGCCGTAACCTCACCGAGCTTGACGCTAAAGTAGCCGTTTACAACCCGGACTCGATTATCCGGTCCACCGTCTACCTTCCTGGTTTCTGTCCAAAGTAAGCTACCTTGCCCATCGTCTATATCATCATAGATCTTAAACTCTATGTTGTAATTGCCATCAGCCACAACCGCGCCGGTATCTGTTAGTAGGCGGGCCTGGAAATTAAAATAAGTTGAGGTTACAGACTGAACTGTCGGCGAGCTGTTGGCAAAAAGCAAAGAAGTAGTGCCCAGTATCGCAAGAGCAATAACCGCAACGGCCTTTTTCCAGGACCCGGTCTTGGAATACTGCGGCCTGATAAAGCTGGTTCTGAGTAGTTGCAATCGTTTACGGCAACGCGAAGAACAGGTCTTGGCATCACGCCGGCCGCTAAAGGTCGAACTACAAATTAAGCACTTTTTGGCTGCCACTTTTTTGTTTGTTTTGGTTTTTGTTTTGGCTTTTTGTTAGAAAGAGCCGTACCTTAGATTTTCAAGCTTAAGCGTGAAATTGTCAAACTGTTTAGCTGTGAAAAATAGGAGTTAGGACTCATGAACTAGGAATTAACTAGCTCTCACCCCTGTTATCTTATTAATTAATGTATAGGGCTAGAGATGTGGAAAACTATTTACTAGCGATGCTTTTAATCTTGACGCGGGTTAGTTTTTGGCGGTGGCCGCGCCGCTTGTGGACACGTTTTTTGGCTTTATAACGGATAGCCGTTACTTTATCCTGCTTAACTACCTGCTCTACAATGTCAGCTTTTACTCGAACACCACCGACAGTCGGCGCTCCAACAGAGGTCTTTTCGCCATCGATAACCATAAGAGCTTCAAAAACGGCGTTTTTGGCCGGTTCGAGTAATTCCACCTCAAGCTCCTCGCCCTCGGCGACCAAATACTGTTTACCACCGGTAGAAATAACGGCTTTTTTAGCTATCTTCTCTGCCATAACCCGACCAGCTTAACAGATATGGGCTCCTTTGAAAAGCCTACATACCTGCCCTTTTCAAGGAAATCACGGCTTTCTGGCCTTCTACGTCAACGGTTTCGGAGTAGCTCCCTTTGCCTTTTAACTCGTCTGTGGTCAAGGTTTCGCTAGAGACGGTGTCTTTGAACCGTTCTACCGCTTGATTCACCTCTTTGGAACTGCTCTCGATGCGCAGATGAATCCTATCGTCCACCGCCAAGCCGGCCTTTTTACGTGCGCTCTGCACGTATCGGATAACTTCTCTGATTATACCCTCGGATCTCAGCTCGGGAGTGATTTTGGTATCTATGTCTACCGGTTTAGCCCTAGACCAGAGTACTCTTTTAACGTTCAGTTCCTCGGCAATAATATCCCTGTAGGATTCATCAACTTTTGGCAGGCTCACCGCTGATAGCGGCTGCCTGACTTTAATGTTGGCAGCTGCCCTTTGGGCTAAACCTTCGGCAATATAGCCCCTGACTTTTCTCATCTCTTCTAGCACTTTAGTACTAGCCCTATCCGGCTTGGGCCAATCTGTTAGGTGTATTGATTTGGGCTCTTTTAAACCTTTCGTTAGATCGACCCAAAGCTCATCAGCGATAAACGGCGCCCAAGGGGCTAAAAGTTGGCTAACCCGCGCTAAAACATAGTGTAAGGTGGCGTATGCCTGATTTTTGTCTTTATCATTTTCGCTCTTCCAGAAGCGCCGGCGCGAGCGGCGGATATACCAATTAGACAAATCGTCAATCAGTTCAAATACCGGTAAAATGGCGTGGGCGATTTTGTAATTATCAGCGCTTTTGGTCGAAGCTTTGACGGTTTCAGCCAACCGCGCCTGTATCCACTGGTCGAGAATATTATCAGAAGTAGGAGTCTCTAATTGCTTCGGCTTCCAGCCGTCAACGTCTGCATAGGTTTTAAAGAACCGGAAACTATTAGACAGCGTGTCGAGCACGTTGCGCCTAAGGTCGCGCATGCTGGAGCGGTCAAAGCGCATATAATCGGCCGTTTCGGTCGCTTGTGTGCTTGATAGCAGATACAGCCGCCAGGCGTCGGCACCCTCTTCATCAAAAACATCTTCTGTCGGTGGATAGTTACGTAACCGTTTAGACAGTTTTTGACCGTCGGCCGCCAAAATAATACCGTTGACGATAACATTTTTAAAGGCCGGCTTATCAAATAAAATGGTGGCGATCACATGCTGGACGTAAAACCACAGCCTGGTTTGATCTAACCCTTCGGTGATGAAATCAGCCGGCAACGTTTTATCGAATAACTCTTTATTCTCAAACGGGTAATGCCACTGGGCAACCGGCATCGAACCGCTTTCGAACCAACAGTCCAGAACCTCTTCTACGCGTTTGTATGTTTTGCCAGCCTTTTTGATGGTGATTTCATCTATAAACGGCCGGTGCAGGTCGATTACCGCGTTCCCCTCTTTGGCTGCCAGCGTTGTGCCGGCCAAGTCTTCTAATTCTTTGATTGAACCAACTATGATGTAGTCATCTTCATCATCGACATTCTGCCAAATCGGCAACGGCGCCCCCCAGTAGCGGTTGCGGCTAATCGCCCAGTCGCGGGCGCCTTCCAACCACTTGCCAAAGCGGCCGGTTTTAATATGCGCCGGCACCCAGTTGATATCCTCAGCTGTCTTGATCAACCTGTCTCTGACCTTACTAACCTCTACGAACCAGCTTGTGGTTGCAAAATACATCAGCGGCGTCTCGCAGCGCCAGCAGAACGGATAGGTGTGCTCAGCCATTTCAGCTGCGAAAATCCGGCCGTGGCGAGTTAAATCGGCGATTATATGCCTATCGGCCTCTTTGAAAAACAGCCCCAAAGCCTCTTTTGGCCCAAAAATCAGCTGGCCGCTGGCGTTGACGCTCTCGATAAGCGGCAGTTTCTCTTTAAGCCCGAGCTCCAAATCGGTTTCGCCGTAGCGCGGGGCGACGTGTAAAATGCCCGTCCCGTCTTCCAGGCTGACTGCGGCATCGGCGAAAACCTGATGGGCATTTTTAGTTTGCTGGCCAGTGAATTTGCCTTCTGGCAGCCGATAAAGGGGTTCGTATCGCAATCCGACCAGTTCTTTGCCTTTGACCGTTTTAGAGAGGCTGTAATCGTGTTTTCGCAGTTCCAGCTCCGATAAGCGGCTTTTAGCCAAAATTAGCGTAGAATCACCGGAAACGAGCTTAACGTAAGCGTAGTCAGCTCGGGGATTGACTGCCAAAGCGGCGTTGGCCGGTAGAGTCCAAGGAGTGGTTGTCCAGGCCAGTAGCTTGGTGCTGGGGTCATTTTTTAGCGGGAAAAGCGCGAAAACCGATGGATCGGGTACGTTGTCGCGGTAACCCTCGTTGAGCTCGAAGTTGGAAAGTGGTGTTTCGCAACGCGGGCAATAAGGCGTGGATTTGAGTCCGCGGTACAGCAGGCCTTTTTGGTGTATCTGCTTTAGAACCCACCAGACGCTCTCGGTGTAGTCGGTATCAACGGTGGCGTAATAATTTTGATAGTCGCTCCAGCGGCCGATTCGAGCCAAAAAATCCTCCCACTCCGCCTTGTAGCGGAAGATTGACTGGCAGCAAGCGGCGTTGAACTTTTCCAGCCCCAGCTGCATAATCTGCTTTTTACCGGATACGCCGAAGGCTTTTTCAACGTCGTATTCCACCGGCAGGCCGTGGCAGTCCCAGCCATTGCGACGGGGCGTGTGATAGCCGCGCATGGTCTTATAACGCAGCATCGAGTCCTTGATGGCCGTAACCAGAGAGTGCCCGAAGTGCGGCAGGCCGTTGGCGAACGGCGGGCCGTCGTTGAAGGCAAAATACTGGGCGCCGGCCCGCCGCTGCAGGCTTTTTTGGAAGGCACTTTGCTTCTCCCAGGCTGCCAAGATTTTTTCTTCAGCCAATGCGGTAGCCGATTTTTTGTGCTTACTCATCAGTCAAATTTTAACAGAGATAAAGTCTAGCGGCCAGCCGATAACAACCGGGCTCTGGTCAAGTCCCGCGCAAAACTAGGCAGATAGGCATCGACTTCGTCCATCAGCGGCATCGTCGGCGCCTGCCACATTTTTTGCAGAATTCCGTCCGGGCCAATAATCAAGATGGCAGGGTAGCGCACAGCATCATAAAGTTTGGCCAATTCAGCGCCCTCAACCGTCTCTAAGCTGAGTTTTTCCAGCTGCTTGCCTTTGAAGCGTTCGAAGTCATGCACATAGTCTTCGACTATGCCGGCGTGTTCGCTCCTAGGGTGATACAACACTACTGCTCTCATAAGCCTAGTGTATAGCTTTTAGATTTAGGGGTCTAGAGCTTATAGACCAAAGGCTACTCTACAATAACCGTTCCCTGCCAAGTTGCATTCAGGGGGTTTAGGTGGTCATGGTAGGTGTAGGTGTCTGGCTTTTCAAAGGTGAAAGAAAAAGAGTCACCGGCTAGCAGTGTTGTATCTGAGTCAAGGCCTGGTATAGAGTCGTTTTTTGGGTGCGGATCGGCTGCTACCTGATGAGGTTGGTCGTCACTGTTGGTCCAGGTAACTTGGGTACCAGCTTTTATGCTGATTGTTGCGGGGGCAAATCCGGCTTTTGTGATCGATACTTGAGCCGGTAGAGCCGCAGCCGGCGTTGAAGACGGTGTCGGTGCTATCTCTTGACGATTCAATTTTGATACGGCTAGGGTTAACACCAATATTGCCATAACTGCGGCTACCAGGATTAACAGCCAGTGCATTTGGTTGAGCGACTTTAGGCGGTCTTTCCAAGAAGACGACATTTGCACTTGGGGTTGCTGTGGCGGCGTAGGTGGTGTTGGTAGAGGTGTATCGGGGTTCACTTTACGTCCTTTCTTTTTAGTTTTTAGGCCGACCTTTGTCAATTGGTTGTCTCATCGCTTCTGCAGCGTAACGTTTAGGGTGGTAGTAACGCCGGAAGAGATTGAAGCCGATTTAGTAACTGTTTTATGACGATGGGCGGAGTAACGGACGCTATAGGTAGCTGGTAGCATATTGACAATCGAGTAACTGCCAGCCGAAGTGGTTATGACAGTTACTCTTGAGCCATTAACTATGGTAGATACTTTGCCATAAGCTATGGCACCGCCGGCGGAACTGCTAACCACTCCTGTTAGTATGCCAGTGGTAACTGGAGCTGAGGTGGTAGCAGAAGCGGTGTTACTTTGGGCGCTCTGATTACCAGCGGCATCTTTGGCTATCACGTAGTAGGAGTAGGAAGTAGATGGGCTTAGTCCAGCGTTGCCAAAGGTTGTGGTAGTGACAGTAGCAATCTTGGCTCCGTTGCGGTAGATGTCGTAGCCAGTGATGCCAATGTTGTCGGTGGAGGTTGTCCAAGACAGGTTGATTTGCGATGAGCTGACTGCCGTAGCCGTCAGGTCAGATGGCGCTGTTGGTGGGCTGGTGTCGGGTGCTTGCGGCGTGGTAACTAAGGCAGCATTGGATAAACCTGATGTATTACCGACCGCGTCGGTGGCCATCACTTGGTAGCTGTAGCTGGTGGAGGCTGCAACGGTGCTGTCGCTGTAGGTAGTGGCTGTGCCGGTGCTCAGGGCAATGGTTACGCCATTTCGAACAATGTAATAACCGCTGATGCCAATGTTGTCGGTGGAGGTTGTCCAAGACAGGTTAACCCGGTTGTAGGTCGCAGCTGTGGCTGACAGAGCAGTCGGAGTAGACGGCGGCGTGGTATCGCCATTAATAACATTTACTGATAGGCTGCCGGTTGAGACATTGTTGCTAGCGGCGTCATAGGCCTTGGCAATCAGAGAGTGGCTGCCGTTTGGCAGCGTGGTGGTATCCCAGGAGAAGCCGTAAGGTGAGGTGGTGTCGCTGTTAGACAGGCTGCCATCAACGAAAAACTCAACCTTAGTTACACCAACATTGTCAGTAGCGTCAGCTGTCACATTGACCGTACCGCTTACCGTCTCGTTAGCCGCCGGCGAAGTCAGGCTGACACTTGGTGGTGTGGTATCGGCTGGAGGTGGCGGTGGTGGCGTCGGGTCGAAGTTTATGCTTCTGCTGGCAGTCTCCGAAATATTACCTGCTTCGTCTTTAGCCTGTACTTCGAATGTATAAGTTCCAGATGCTTGTTTTGGCAGAGATGTGTAAATCCTACCTGACCAGTTCGACCAATCGTTATAACCTACTAACCGAGACCGGTAACTTATCGCTTCTGGCCTCGGCACTTCGGCGGCTTGGGTCTGCTCTGGTGCAACCTCGCCTAGGTTAGGAAACGAGCTGTCGTCAACCGCGATCCAACGGAAATACAGGTTGGATTCATTTTTATGCCTTGGCGTGCTTTCGGTTATTGAGAGGTTGGGGGGCTGGCTATCGGACCTTGAGCTATAAGTGCCGCTCTCGAGTGCCGTTTTCATTGTAGCGACCGATGTGCCATTCCCCTTTATGTAAATTGGTAGGCGGCCGTACTGTACGGTTGAGCTAGTTACGCTAAGTACGTTACCCATCAAATCATAAACGCTAAACTGTGACGGGCTTAAACTTAGACTGACAGATTGTGGCTGATGATCTTTTGTCCAGAGCACGGCTATGGGCTGGCCGCCTTTATCAAACAAGTGGGCGTAGGTGTTAGCGCCCGCTAGGTAGGTTTTGGGAGCTACATCTCCCAAGGCTGCGCTGTGGTCTAACAGCGAGCCGGCAACCGCATAGGCTACTCCCTTGGTTCTGATTGTACGGTCGTGCTCAAAAATTGTCGGGTGCGATAAAGGATAGTCGTGTGCTGCCGCGCCCAATCTTGAGTCATAGTAGAAATACTTGGTTTGACCACTACCAATGGTGCGCACAAAATTATCTATCACGTTCTGTGGTGCACCGATTGCACCGTGATAGTAGCGCTGGGCATCGCTATTTGGCCACAGGCTTTTCCCGGGAGCTAAGAAATCAGACTCTGGCCCCAGGTAAAAACCCTTGTCCCAAGCTCCAGTTTCGGTGTTCCAGACCGGAACGCTGTATTGGTCGATTATGCCGCTTTTGAACGGTTCCGGGGCAGTACCACCTGGATAATCGTGTGTCGAGAGTACATCTAAATGCGCCCGCCAATCCCATGTAGGGTACTGGTTTTGCAGACTAGCAATCACCGAATTCATGAAACTGAGCGAAGTACCACCCATACCAACGATTTTGGCATCGGGATCATTAGCTTCAATGGCGTCGGCCGCTCTCTTTAGCATTTGGGCGTAGAAATCAGCGCTGAATACGCTATTCGGCTCGTTCCATATCTCCCAGTATTTGACCCAGGGCTTATAGTGCGCGGTAATCTGCCCGACAAATTCCTGCCATTCATCAAGGTTCGGCAACCCTCCGTTGTCGGCCCATGCCGGCCAGAAGTTGTTGGTGCCGATGGTACCCATCGTCTGGATGCCGGCGGCAGCGGCCCGTTGCATCTCGGCATCGTACCAGGTTATTTGGTCGTCAACTGGCTCAACCACGCTCCAGCGGAAAAACGCCGATGGGCTAAGTACTCTGGCCCAATTAATGCCCATCTTCTTTAGAACAGTGAGCTGGTCAGTCAGGTAGTTGGGGTGGATTCCTATATAAGATGCTTCGGCTGAGCCGCTACTTGGCCGCGGTATTATTGAATAAACAAATTCCTGAGCCAGGCGGTCGGACTGGTCGTTTATCCAGTAAACCAGCCGGAAAGCACCACTCTTGCCAGTGAAAAGACTAAAGGGCACGTTGGTTGTTGATTGCGCGGCGGCTGAAACATTGACTGTGCCGTTCTTTACCAGCCGGTTCATAAAATCGTAAATTTCGTAATTTAGCACTCCGTTACTTGAGCTAGCAGAATGATTTCTAACACGAAGATCGGCATTCAAAGGCTCATCTTCATAATAAAGGTGTGACGTCATTGAAGATTGCAGGCCGGCTTCCAGCGGGCTGGCCGAAGCAAAATCGGTTAGGCTACCTTCCTCAAGCTGAACGTCGTCAATCCATAAATTGGCGTTGCTTACCGAATTTGCATTTATATAAATCCGATAATCGCTCGTAGGATATTTTAGAGCATAACCGGTAGCAGTAACCCGCTGCCAATTACCGTTTGCGGTTACAGAATTGGCAAAGGCATGCCGCGGCTGGTAGCCATAGCCAGATGGTGGTATGAACGGGTTGTATAGGCCTATACTGACAGCGGTCGTTTCGCCAGAGGTTTTTACCCAAGCAGATACTGTGTAGCGTTTATTGGGTTTTAGTCTGTACAGACTGGTTATTGGCCCAGATGTACTACCATAAAAATTACTACTGGTATCAAGAGACATTTTAAAACTAGCGGTTCCACTGTGCGCCTGGGTTGCATCCCAACTGTTATAAATCGGTGTGGCTTTATTGGCAGCAAAGCCCCAACTGGCATGTATACCGGTTTCAAAACTGCCATCATAAATGTAGTTTCCAGGCGTTGGCGGGCTTTCATCCATCTGCGTCGGGTAATTGAGATCGACGGCTATATCATCACGAGTAACTGTCTCGTTAGAGTCAGAGGTCAAATATAGGCCCCTGAAGAGATACTTCTGAGTAGCGGCAAAATTCTGCGTTTTTTCAATTTTAAGCGTTATTGTATCCGTCGGTAGAAAGATATCCAGCGTTGAGCGGGTTGTCCAATATTTATTCTCGTCTCTGTCGTTGGTCACAGTTGCCGTAGATGTGCTGGCACCAAATGATGCTGAAACATTGAGCGGTGTGTCATAACTTATGCCTTTAAAGAACAGATAGTATCGGCCCGGATCAATCATCTTTGGCAGATGCACGACAGCGTCAAGGCTATCGTTGGTCGTTAGCCACCCAAGGTAGGCGCCTTCTGGTGCGTCGCCGCCATTATAAAATCCCCAACCAGCCTGGCCGCCAATGTCGAGACTTCTGGACATCATTGTTATGCTGTGGTCGTCAACGATCGGTGTAATTGATGCTGCGGGCGTACCCCCAAGAGCATAGAGCGCCTGAATATCGCTCAAGTTCAAGGCCTGGCGATAAACACGCAAATCATCAATCCCGCCCTGCCAGTCTGTGCCGACGTTAAAGCTGTTAGTGCTTTGTAGGTCGCCGATGCTTTTTAAATTGTTACCGCAACCACCGCTACACGGTTCTTCCAATCCGTCGACATAAAACTTGGCAACGACGTTATTGACTCGATCAAGGACAACTACAACGTGATGCCATTGCCCATCGCTTAGGTTAACAAAGAATTGCGGCGCCTGGCTGTTTGTGCCGTCGGAAATCCTGAAGCGGTAATTATTACTGCCAATATCTTCAAGGGCGTAGTTAGCGGAGCCAGCTTTTTCAATCACTTTTCGGCCACCGGCGCTGCTGGTTGGTTTAACCCAAACGCTGACGCTCAAATTATCCGTTCCGGCATCGAGCACATCGCCCATTTCTACCCTGTCATCCACTCCGTCAAAGTTCAGCGCTCCACTGCCGATCTTGCCGCTTACCCAAGTTGGGCCATTTAATAACGTGCCGTTATAGCCACTGCTCGATGAGTCCGCTGCTGTAGTACCGCTACCCTCATTAAATTGCCAGTAGCCTACCGGCGCGGCGGCCGCAAAGCTGCGAATCAAAAGTACGACTCCAGCGACCGCAAAAACTGCTCCAAAAGCAACTAGAACACTTTTTGAGAAGGCCGGGCGCTTAGGTAGAGTCCTTCCTCCAATTATCGTTTGGACGGCGTTTTGCATGTTTGTTTCTAGACTGATGTATTGTCTAAATTAACACTAAACATAAGTATTAAGAAAAGTTAATACCAAGTCAAGCTCTAGCTTGTTGAACCCTAAGTCTATCAGAGCTTTTGTGATTAGCTACAACCGGTGGTTGAACCGCAGGCGGTGCAGACGTAGCAGCTGCCAGCGCGCATCGTCTGGTTGCCGCAGTTGTAACACAGCGGCGCGGCGCTGTCGTAGGCGGCGGCTGATTTCTGGGGAGCGACTTCTTCGGGCTCTTTCTTGGTAGCTATTGGCTCAGTAGTAACGCTCGATAAATCGGCGGTGCTGGCGGCAATCGTCGTAATAGCCTCGGTTATAGCGGCTTCAGCTTCGGCTAAAGTCTCCATAGCTTGTTCGGTAGGTGTCTCGGGTAAGAGCTCTTCGCTAGGTGTTAGTAAGCTGGTTTGCCCCTGAGGCATTTCATCGATGTGGGCCAACCCAACTTCCAGCTGGTCGTCAAAGCTAAGATAAGTCTTGCCCAAGCGTCGGAAGATGTAGTCAATAAGCGAGCTGGCGGTGCGGATATCCGGGTCGTCGGTAATACCGGACGGTGCGAAGCTGGTATGGGTGAAGCTGCGGATCAGTTTTTTGAGCGGCACACCGTATTGCAGGCCGTGGCTGACAGATACCGCGAAGGCGTCCATGACCCCCCGTAGCGTCGAGCCCTGCTTGGCAATGCTGACGAAGAGCTCGCCGGGCCGGCCATCATCATATTCGCCGGCTATGAAATAGCCGCGCGTGCCGGCCAGTGTGAACTTGAAAGTCTTGGAATTGCGCACCCGGGGCAGTTCATCGCGCTGTCCAAAAGCCTTCAGCGCGCCGTCTAGCTTGACCGCCATAGCAGCCGCTGGCTGGACCGTTGATTCTTTCTGGCCGCCATCTTTCTTGGCCATACTTAATGGTTGGGCAACCTTGGAATTGTCGCGATAAATTGCCACTGCTTTGAGTCCCATTTTCCACGAATCCATATGCAGCTGCTCAACATCCTCAATCGTTACTTCAGCCGGCATGTTGATGGTCTTAGAAATCGCCCCGGACAGGAATGGCTGGACCGCAGCCATCATTTTGACGTGGCCTCGGTAGTGGATAGCGTTGTCACCCATACTACAGGCAAAAACCGGCAAATGGTCGTTTTTAAGGTGTGGGGAGCCAACTATAGTCTTTTCTACATCAATGTAGTTGACAATGTCGTCTATCTGCGATGGGTTATAGCCCAGGGCTTTAAGCGCCCGCGGAACAGTTTGGTTAACGATGCTCATAGTGCCGCCGCCGACCAATTTTTTGACCTTAACCAAGCCCAAATCCGGCTCGATGCCGGTAGTATCGCAGTCCATCATCAGGCCAATGGTGCCGGTCGGTGCCAGAAGTGAGGCCTGGCTGTTGCGTACGCCATAAAGTTCGGCCAGCTCCACCGCCTCGTCCCACGAACTGGCGGCCGCACTCAAAAGTTCTTCAGAAACCAAAGCTGGGTCAATCTGCTTAACTGCGTCGCGGTGCATACCCAAAACTTTATTCATACCTTCGCGGTCCTTGCCATAGCCGGCAAACGGGCCGACCTGGCGGGCGATTTTAGCACTGGTGGCGTATGCGTGGCCGGTCATCAGCGCCGTAATAGCTGCGGCTTGGGCGCGGCCTTCGTCAGAATCATATGGCAGGCCTTGCGCCATTAGTAAGGCTCCTAGATTAGCATAGCCGATTCCCAGCTGCCGATAGGCCCGGGCGGTTTTGCTGATCTTCTCGGTCGGGTACTCGGAGTAGCCAACCAGAACCTCCTGGGCCGTAAATACCAGCTCAATGGTGTGCTTGAAGGCCCCTATATCGAAACTGCCATCATCTTTTAGAAACTTCAGTAGGTTGATACTGGCCAGATTACAGGCCGAGTTGTCCAGGTGCATGTACTCGCTGCAGGGGTTAGAGGCGTTGATGCGCCCGGCTTTGGGCGTTGTGTGCCAGCGATTAACAGTGGTATCGAACTGCATGCCGGGATCGGCGCATTCCCAAGCCGCTTCGGCAATTTGGCGGAAAACGTCTTTAGCCTTAGCTCTTTTAAGGGTTTTGCCGGTGGTGACAGCCTTCAGATTCCAATCTTCATCATTTTCCACCGCTTGCATGAATTCGTCTGTGACACGTACCGAGTTGTTGGCGTTCTGATATTGGACCGAGTAGCTATCCTTACCGTCTATGTCCATGTCATAGCCGGCTTCGGCCAGTACCCGCTGCTTGCGTTCTTCGATAGCTTTACACCAGATAAAATCTTCGACGTCTGGGTGGCCAACATTCATAATCACCATCTTGGCTGCCCGGCGGGTCTTGCCGCCGCTTTTGATAGCCCCGGCTGAAGCATCGGCTCCACGCATGAAAGAAAGCGGCCCGGAAGCCGTACCGGCACTCTTTCCGAGCGATTCGAGTGAGCTGCGCAGTGAGCTGACATTGATGCCTGAACCAGAGCCGCCCTTGAAAATCATGCCTTCTTCGGCATACCAGTTCAGAATCGCCGGCATGGTGTCCTCGACTGCCAAGATGAAGCAGGCGCTGGCTTGCTGGGCGCGATCAGGTGCGCCGATGTTAAACCACACCGGCGAATTAAAGGCCGCCCGCTGGGTGGCTAAGACGTACTTTAAATCCTCACGGAAGTCCTCGGCCTCGGCCTCACCAGCAAAATAGCCTTCCTGGACTCCGCTGCGAGTAACGGTGTCAACTACCCTGTCGATTAGGTGCTTAAGTGAGCTCTCGCGCTCTTTCGTGCCTGGGGTACCGCTAAAATACTTCTGCGCCACGATATTGATAGCATTCAAGCTCCAGCCTTCGGGAAATTCCACGCCTTTTTGCTCAAACACGGCCTTACGGCTGATCGGATTGCTAATTTGTGAGTCGCGTTTGACCCACGCTATAGACTCGTAAGCCTTGGTTTTGGGCTTTGTAAAGAGTCTCTTAAGAGTTAGTTTGGTAGCTTGCGCCATTTTAGGACCCCTCTCCTTTTAGTTGTTGTTTAAGGTTTTTGTTTAGAGCTAGCCGGAGGTGTTTGATTAAGCCTCTCAAAACTTACACCACCCTGTGCTCCTCTAGATGCTTCCAATATAGGTAAATAAAGCACCTAAAGCAACATGTTAGCTGTCTTTCTGGCCTAAATCAGTGGTAATTCTAGCTTTTGGAGCCTGGAGTTCTGGGTTTTTTAGCTTTGCGGATGCGGCTAAGCTCACGCTCAAAGCCTGATATGTCACGGAAGCTGCGGTAAACGCTGGCAAATCGCACATATGCCACCTCGTTGAGCTTGGGTAGCTCGGTCATCACCAGTTCGCCGATGCCGGTGGAGCTGATTTCTGGCTCACCGCGAGCATACAGCTCGCGTTCCAAGCGGGCAGCGAAATCTTCCAGTTGTACACCAGTGACGGTTGTTTTCTCGACGGCCCGTTGCAGTCCAGCCAGCAGTTTTTCGCGGCTGAATAGCTCACGAGTGCCATCGCGCTTAACGACTATCAGATGTGGGCGTTCCAGACGTTCATAGGTTGTGAAACGGTAGCCGCAAGTTAAACATTCGCGGCGGCGGCGGACCGCGTCGCCATCGGCGACATCACGCGATTCCACCACTTTGTTATCTGTTGAGCCACACTGGCCACATCTCATCGTTATACCCCTGATTTAAAGCCCCGCAAAATCGTTTCACGATGTTGTCGGGACGGCTGTTTTTCTTTGTTAGTCAATGTACAATCACCATATATGGTGTGCGTGCACATAATATTACCCCCACCCATAGTGCTAATGCAAGAAATTTGTGGTGTAGTTTTCACAAGGCTTTGAGCCAATTAACTCTTTGGCTTTTTCTGCTTGCCAGATGGGCCGGCTTTATCCTCAGTCTCCGGCTGGTTGTCAATCGGGTCTTCGGGCTCCGAGCTTGTCGAGGAGTCGTCCTCATCAGCTGGTTCTTCGTGCTCAATCTCAGTTCCCATGCCTTCAGGTTGATCTTTCTTACGCCTGAAGCGGCGGAAAAACGAGGGTGTTTCGTATTTCTCCTCGTCTTCAGCCTTGTCCTTATCGGTGGTGTTGCCGTCGCCGGAGAGCGCCCAAATATTGGGTGCTTCGTCTGAATGGAAGTCTTCAGCATGCACTGCCATCTCTTCTTTAAGCTCCATATCAAGGTCTTGCATACTCTCTTCGTCAACCTGGCCAATGCCTGTGGCTTTTGGCTTGACGATGCGGCGCTGGACGCGGGTACCGCTGCGTTCCGGGCTGGTGAAATAAGCTTCGTCAAAACCAGTGGCAACTACGGTGACGATAATTTCGCCTTCTAGGTCGGGGTTAATGGTGGCGCCGAAGATGATGTTAGCCTCGGCATCAGCCGCCGTCGTGATGGTTTCGGCAACGGTGTTAATCTCGTGCATTGACATATCCAAACCGCCGATAACGTTAAATAGGATGCCTCGGGCGCCGTCGATGGAAATCTCTAGCAGCGGCGATGAAATCGCCTGTTGGGCGGCCTCGATGGCGCGGTTTTCGCCAGAGGCGCGTCCGATTCCCATAAGCGAGCTGCCGGCATTGGCCATAATCGTCTTAACATCTGCAAAATCGAGGTTTACCAAGCCGTGAACAGTTATTAAATCAGATATGCCCTGCACACCCTGTCGTAATACATCGTCGGCTACTTTGAAAGCCTCTAAAAGCGGTGTGCGCCTATCGATCGTCTGAAGCAGTTTGTCGTTGGGTATAGTAATCAATGTATCAACATAGTGGCTGAGTTTCTCAATGGCTGCCTCGGCATTGCGGCGGCGTTTCTCGCCTTCAAAGGCAAATGGCTTGGTGGCAAAGCCAACCACCAGCGCGCCGGCTGTCTTGGCGACCTCGGCCACAATCGGCCCGGCACCCGAACCGGTACCACCACCAGCGCCAAAGGTTACAAAAATCATATCGGCGCCGGCTACGGCCTGGGCAATATCTTCTTTTGATTCTTCAGCTGAGCGGCGTCCTAGTTCCGGGTCGGCTCCGGCGCCCAGACCCTTAGTGGTCTTCTGGCCGATATGGACTTTTTCGTTGGCTTTGGAATGGTGCAAGGCCTGGGCATCAGCGTTAATGGATACAAACTCTACGCCGGATACGCCGGCGTCTACCATACGGTTGATGGCTGCGCCTCCGGCACCGCCGACTCCCACAACTTTAATACGCGCAAAGGTTTCGATAGGCGGCTCAACGGCTTTGGGCATCGATCTCTCCTTTTAAGTAACTGTGCTTAATTATACGTGAGACTAACGCCTTGGTGCAATAAAAATACCCAGCTCAAAAATGCCTGAACAAAAATGTGGTGCTCGCTGAATTAGTGACGCCGCAGGCGCTTGAAAAGGTTACTCAGGTTCAAATTAACAGATTGGAAAATGCCGGGTCCGCTCTCATCATAACCGCCGCGTTGTGGTGGACCCAGTAACATATCGAGCAGCATCAGCCCAACGGCCGGCGCAAAAGCTAGCTCGTCCATACCGTCAACGACCTTAGGCAGGTGCTTCCAGCTGCCTAGCCTTGCTGGCAGCTCCAAAACTTCCTTTGTGAAGTCGACCAGGCCTGGTAAGTGGGCGCTGCCGCCAACCAATACTACCCCGCCGGGCAGTTTCCGCGAACGGCGGATTTTCTTGAATTCCCTATCAACAAATTCCAGAATCTCTTCAACGCGTGCCTCAACAATCTGGCGCATCATGTCGCGATCAAAGCGCAGTTCCTCGCCTTTATGAACGAAGCTGGTCTCGCCACTGACCTTTTTGCTAAGGCTGGCGTGCTTGATTTTAACCAGCTCGGCTACATCCAAATCGGTTTTTAAGACAATCGCCAAATCATTAGTAATATGGATACCACCCATCGGGATAACAGCGATGTGCTCGACTTCACCGTCTTCTATAACTACCACGTTGGTGGTGGCAGCACCAATGTCGATTATGGCCACGCCGGCGTCTTTCATTTTGCGGTCTAGCACTGCCTCGGCGGCAGCTAGAGAGGTTACTGTGCGGTGCGACGGACGCAGTTCGGCTTTATGAAGCACTTGGTCCAGGCTTTTAAGGGCTGGTGTTGAAGCTACCAAAATGTGTGTATCGACTTCTAGCCTCACACCGTGCATAGCTACCGGGTCTTTGATGTTCTCCTGCCCGTCAAGTCGGTAGTTTTTGGCAAAAACTTGGATTATGTCCTTGTTTGGCGGCAGTTGGACGATGGTGGCGGCGTCTTCCACCCGCATCCGGTCTTCGACCGTGATCTGGCGATCTGGATTGGAAACCGCTATCACTCCCTTGGAGTTAATTCCCTGCACGTGTGAGCCATTGATATTGACTGTGGTCTGCTTGATTTCGCGCCCTGAGATCCGCTCGGCCTCTGTTACAGCCTTAACCGCGGCTTCAGCCACCTCATCGATATGGGCCACGTTACCTTTGCGCATTCCACTGTTTTCGGCGCTCGATACTGCAATAATACTAGGTGTTTGAGCGTCGCCGGCAAGCTCGCCGACCACGCAACGTACTGCAGTTGTACCTATATCTACGCCGACAAAGTAGGAAAATTTTTCTTCTGCTGACATTTTACGCCTTCGGCTTATGAGACACCCCTTCGGGGTTTCTCATCGCGCCGACAAAATGGTTCACATTTTGTCGGGCTGCTCTTCCCGAGGAGTATCCAATTAAATGTTTTTTGCTCATTGTTTAATGTTTATTGTATAAATGCAGTATAACGCTAATGGCTAGGAATGTTCAATGCTGTTACGGAAGCGTCAGTATCTCTGCACCGTCTTCGGTAACAGCAATAGTGTGTTCGAAGTGGGCGGCGGTGGAGCCGTCGTGCATCACCACGGTCCAGCCATCGCGGGCTACTTCTATCTGCCAATCTCCCAAAGATGCCATCGGCTCGATGCAAATTGTCATACCGTTGCTAAGCACGGGTCCTGTGCCGGCCACGCCATAATTAGGAATGTTAGGCGACTCATGGACTTTATCGCCTACACCATGGCCTACGAGATCGCGAATTACACCGAGCTTATGCCCGTCCAGTACTTTTTGCACCGCAGCACTTATGTCACCTATGCGTGTGCCATCACCTTTTACGGCGTCAATACCGGCTTCAAGGGCTTTTTTGGTTCCCTCAAGCAGCCGTTTTATGTCCGCCGGCGGCTTCTGGCCGACAAAAATAGTCCTGGCGCTATCGGTTATCAAGCCCTTGTAGACGACGCCAAAATCCAGACCAACTACGTTGCCTTCTTTAATAATCCTCTTCGGCGAAGGCACACCATGCACTAACTCATTATTAATCGATACGCACATCACATGCGGAAAATCCTCATGCATCAAAAACGACGGCTGACCGCCGAGCGATTTAATTTCTTTAGCCGCTATATCGGCTAATTCTTGGCTGCTAATGCCCGGTTCGATCTTATGCTCAAGTAAATCTAACACAGTAGCCAGCATACGGCCGCCTTGGCGCATCGCCGCAATTTCTTTATCGGACTTTGGCCTCAACTTTGTCCTTCAGAAGTTCCCAAATCTGCTTCTCGACCTCTCCTATGGGAGGGCTACCGTCAACCTCGCTGACCGGGTAGCCCTGTTGCTGGAAATACTTTAGTACAGGCACGGTTAGCTTATCGTACTGCTCAAAACGAGTGGCTATAACCTCTTCTTTGTCGTCGTAACGTCCGCGTGATAGTAGTCGCTGCAGAACTACCTCTTTAGACACATCCAGGTGAATAATGGCCGTAAACTTCAGGGAGCCGGCCTTGATTTTGGCAATCAGCCACTCAGCCTGGCCAATCGAGCGGGGCGCACCGTCTAAAATGAATTCTGCATTGGCAGCGTCAATCTTCTCCAGCTCGGGTTCTAATAACGAAAAAATATCATCGTCCGGCAATAGATGCCCGGCTGTTATCAGTTTGTCCCACTGCAGATTGTTTTTTTCTCTTATAAGCTTGCTGGTTGATAGGTACGGACAATGGAGCTTAGCGATTAGCCTCTCGGCTTGTTGGCTTTTACCGCTGCCTACAACCCCGAACAGGATTATCATTTTGTCTCCAGCTTTTGTTTGACGATTCGGGCGATGGTTGCGCCGTCGGCGGAAGGCCCCAATTTTGCCTTCACGGCACCGATGATTTTACCCATATCGGCCATGGTCGGCGACTCCAGCTTAGGCATCTCTTCATCCACCGCAGCTGCGATTTGCGATTCATCCATCTGTTCCGGTAAGTAAGCGTCTATAATCGCCTTCTCAACTAATTCGGCCTCAGCCCGCTCGTTATTGCCGCCTTTTTTATAAAGTTCGGCCGCCTCGGCGCGTTTTTTGGACTCTCGCGTCAGAACTTTTTCGATCTGTTCATCACTAAGGCCGGTTTCTTTGGCACCCTGGGCGATAGCTTCGTTATGGATAGCGCTTTTAAGCCCCCGCAGCGTCTCAACCTTGGTCTTCTCGCCAGCCAAGAGGGCGGATTTTAGATCGCGCTCCATCTTCTCTAGCATAGCGGCTTATCTTCCTAGTTTCAGCTTCTTGATTTTGGCGGCTCTGCGCTCACGACGTACAATAGCTCTCAGACGACGGTCGCGTTTGGATGGAGGTTTTTCAAGATATTGACCCGATTTGGCAGTTGCCAGTACGCCCGATTGTTGAACTTTACGGCCAAAACGACGCAATAGATTCTCTACAGATTCGCCGGAATCCTTCTTAGTAACTGTAATCATATCGGGAATATTGTACGTTAACAGATGGTAATTTACAATATCCACGATAAAATTGACCTAGTTGACCTAAATAATAGCTAGCCATTCTTAATCACGTTTCAGTCCCAGCTGGGACATTTGTGTGATTTATACTCTATCAGGATTTTTGAAGCCTCGGGTTTGTTTAGAAATTAGTGTAACTAGGAATTCTTTATCGCGGACGTAATCCTTGGGCGCGGCGTTGATTGGCCGCCCGCTGGGATTTCAAAACTATGCTTTGCAACTCTTTAAAAATAGGGAAGTGCTTATTGGTGTAATAAATTTTAGTGTTGCTTTGGCGCTCGCTTATCAAAAAACCGATTTTTTCCAGGCGCTTAAGCTCGCGTTGGATATTGCCGGCATCTTCGCGGATTAGCTTGGCCAGACCCCGAACGTGGGTCTTAAAATCGGGATACTTAGCATAGACTACTATGATTTTGCGCCGTACCCGTGACGTAATGAAAGTATCGAGCATTGAACTCCCCTATTGTTATTCGAACAACGTCTGCACGTAGTATAAAACACACGCATTAGGATTTGCAAATCATGAAGGACTACAATGTTGGTATGCGCTACTATGAGGTGTTTGTGGCTGATAGCCGCTATCGGCGTGATGCGCCGTTGACATATTCTTACGAGGAACGATTGGCCCCCGGCCATGTCGTCACAGTTCCTTTGCAAAACCGGGTGGCAACCGGTTTTGTGTTCGGTGAAGTAGATAAGCCCGATTTTGCCACCAAACCAATCAAAACCACTCTTAGCTCGCGCCTTTTACCCGAACATTGTCGCCAATTGGCCAATTGGCTTAAATATTATTACAAAACCAGCCTTGGCGAGGCCCTGCGACTTTTCGCGCCTTCTGCGCCGGTTGTCAGAGCCTTGGCTTTGGATGAAAAGCAGTTGATTGACCAAAATATCGAGCTGGAACTTCACCTGGAACAACCTCTAACCAGCGATCAGAAGCAAGCCATATCTGCCATAGCTAAAGCCAAGACTACGACCATGCTGCTGCACGGCGAAACCGGTACCGGCAAAACCCGGGTTTATTTGGATTTGGCCAGACAAACGTTAGAATCCGGCCGCTCGGTTATCATGCTGACGCCGGAAATCGCTCTTACCAGCCAGCTGGCGCATATCTTTTCCTCGCAACTTACCTACCCTGTTTACGTTTTGCATTCGCAGCTTACCTCGGCTCGGCGCAAAAAAATCTGGCTGGCAATATTGGAATCGATTCAACCTTTGGTGGTCATCGGCCCCCGCTCCGCCCTTTTTAGCCCAGTCCGAGAGCCGGGTTTAATTATCTTAGATGAGGCGCATGAACCGACCTATAAACAAGAGCCAGGCCCGCGCTACCATGCCGAGCGCGCCGCTAGCCGATTGGGCGCCATAACCGGCGCTAAAGTTGTGCTAGGAACCGCTACGCCGTCGGTAACAGATTATTACCTGGCAGCCGAGCACAAAGCTATCGCTCGTATGACTCAACCGGCCATAGTCAGCCGGTTTGAAAAGGTTGCTACTGAGATTATCGACTTTAAGGATAGGACTAGTTTCACCAAAGACCGTTATCTATCAAACCAGATGATAAAAGGTATTAGATCGACTCTGGTTGCCAAAAAACAGGTAATGATTTATTTGAACCGACGCGGCTCCGCCCGTTTGATTCTATGCAGCCAGTGCGGTTGGCAATCGCTCTGCCCGAATTGCGACATACCGCTGGTTTATCATGGTGACGAACATATTATTCGCTGCCATACCTGCGGTTACAGAATTCCGCCGCCGTTTAATTGCCCGGTGTGTGCTAATCCGGACATCATATATAAAAGTATAGGCACCAAGGCGCTGACTGATTCTGTGGCTAAATTATTTCCCGAGTACCGGGTGCAGCGCTTTGATAGCGACAATATCAGCGGCGAGCGGATTCATGAGTTATACCACCGCCTTAGGGCCGGTGAGGTTGATATCTTGGTCGGCACGCAGCTGTTGGCCAAAGGTTTTGATTTGCCAAAACTGGGATTAGTGGGCATTGTAGCCGCCGAAACATCAATGACCTTACCCGACTACACCTCTGAGGAGCGGGCTTTTCAGCTGCTTTACCAAGTAATGGGACGCGTCGGCCGTGGCCATGGCCACGGCCGTGTGGTAATCCAAACCTATGACCCAAACAATATAGTAGTACAAGCGGCTATTGCTCGTGACTATCCGAAGTTTTATGAACATACATTAGCCCAACGGCGCGATTTCCGCTTCCCACCATTTAGCCATTTACTAAAACTAGTCTGCCGGCGGGCGACATATAATGGCGCCCAAAAAGCTGCCGAAAAACTCGCCGGCGAGCTGGCATCAAAGAAACTGCCGGTAGAAATTGTCGGCCCCACGCCTAGTTTTTATGGCAGGCGCGGACGGAAATATTATTGGCAACTGGTAATCAAGAGTAAACAACGCGACCATTTGCTCGAACTAACCGAATATGTCCCAACCGATTGGATGATAGACCTCGACCCCATTGATCTGTTATAAGCCATAACATCTCGGGTGACGCGTAAGGAAGGGTACCCGCCCGCGCGGAGCCGCTGAAGAAGAATTTGAGTGGCGAGCACGGCGGGAAGGTCGCCTTAAGCGGCGGGACCGAGGGTTTGGCGTAAGATGGTCAAAATAACAGGGGTAATGTATACTCTGGGTAATGAGTAAAAAGAGCCTGATTATCACACTGCCTAACGAGAACCTTAGGCAGAAGTCGCAGCGCGTGGTAGTTGTTACCGACGAAGTCCGAAAAGTCATACAAGCCATGAAAGCGGTGACGCTTGATTGGGAAGCCACCCGCCCGCACGAAGTCGGTGTGGCATTAGCTGCCATCCAAATCAATAAACCCTATCGAATCATCATAGTCCGCAATAATTTTGACGATAAAAAAGACAAGACTTTCAGCGTTTTGATTAACCCGGAGGTCGTGAAGCTGGAAGGTGAAATCGAAGAGGATTATGAAGGTTGCCTGAGCGTGGCGGACATCTATGGAAAAGTGCCGCGGCATACTAAAGTCCGCGTCCGGGCGCTCAACGAGGAGGGCCGCCCCATACGCATTCGCGCTGAAGGCTTCTTGGCGCGAATATTGCAGCACGAAGTAGACCATACCGTTGGTAAAATGTTCGTCGATTACATCAAAGATAGGCCCGACGCCTTTTTTAAACTAACGCCCGAAGGGAAACTGGTAGACTTGCCTCATGAAGAGTTCAAAAAGATTGATATTTTTCGGGGCTGAAGACTTCAGCACGCCAAGTCTCCAAAAGCTATTGGATTCTGGCTGGCCAGTCTTAGCGGTGGTAACCCAGCCGGATACGTCTTCTGGTCGCGGGCAAAAAATTAGTCCGCCGAAGGTTAAGCCGATAGCTAAAAAGCATAAAATAACCGTTTTTCAGCCGCAGAAAGTGGCTGAAATTAATGGCCAAATCGCCGAAATTAAGCCAGATCTGGGCGTTTTGGTGGCTTATGGCAAGCTAATTCCTCAAAGCGCAATAGACCTGTTTCCTGGTGGGATTATTAACGCTCACCCTTCGCTGCTGCCAAAATACCGTGGCCCTTCACCAATCGAAGCGGCGATTCTAAATGGCGATAAAGAGACTGGTATTGCACTGATGCGACTGAGTGCTGGTATGGACCAGGGACCGTTGTATGACCAGCAGCGGGTTGAGCTTACTGGAACAGAGAATCGAGTGGAGCTGTATAAAAAACTGGCTGAATTAAGCGCTGACTCCTTGCTGGAAAAGCTGGAGTCGATAGCCGAGGGCTGGCTGACTCCCAAGCCGCAAATCGATGCCCAGGCGACTTATACAAAACTGCTGAAAAAAGCCGACGGCGTGATGGACTTCGGCCAGCCGGCGGAGGTTTTAGAACGCCAGGTGCGGGCCTACGCCGGTTGGCCGAAAAGCCAAGCCAAATTACATAATCGGGCTGTAATCGTCATCAAAGCCCGATTAGCTAAAGACGAAAAAGACGGCGATTTGGTAATAAAATGCCAGCCTGGCTGGCTGGAAATTCAAGAACTCGTCGCCCCATCAGGCAAAACTATGTCTGGTTCTGATTTTCTGCGGGGTTATTCCCGCCCACTTCCTTCATCGTAGCTTCGATGATTTGCGGAGCCTGGGCTTTGATTTCGCTTTTTAGTTTCTCCAGCTCATCAGCCACCACCTTTTTATAATCTGGGAAGTTAGCTTCCAGCCACTTCAGCGCCCCGGCTTCGTCGTTGCGGTCGATAAAGCCTTCGAACTCATCCAGTTGAGCATCGCTCATCTGTTCAGCCAGCCGCATGCCGACTCTAAGCTCCAGTGTTTCATAAATATGCGCCAGCATCTTATTTTTTTCAGACGCCGGCAACTCACCAAGCCCAAGCTCTCTCAGTAAATTATCGTCAAGCTGAAACATCTCTCACCCTCTTTTGTCTAATATAGTGTAGCACTAAATCACTTGCGTGAGGTGTTATTTATGACTAGCTGTTTACGTTGTCCTTAGTCTTTAGTAGCTTAGTTCTTATACTTGTAAACGATATAGCCAGTAGTAATCAGAGCGGCGGTGCCAAGAACTGCCCCAATGGCCACTCGTTTGTCTATTTTCTTAGCCTGCTTGTACTCGTTTGATCTAATCCGCCACCAGACAACAGCCCGCTGGGAGCCGGCACGAGTAGCTTCGCTTATCCGCCCAACTAACCCGGGCATAATTTGAGCCGGAGTATGGCGCATATCGGGCACTAGTTGATGTTTTTCAGGTTCAAGTTGGTTGGTCTGTACAACAAGCTCCTCGGGCCCCAGGTTGCCATTCTCAACTATTATTTGCGGCTCTGCGGATTGGACCTGATGGCTCTTTTCCTCTCCGGTCGGTTCCAGCTTCTCACTAGTTTCATCCAGCCACTGCAGCTCACTGCCGGGGATGCCGTTCTTGGTCCAATCGCCCAAAATCGGGGAATCTTCAACCGTATACCGAGGTTCTCCGTCTTTATAATCACGAACCCCAATTACTGTAACCGGTATCTGATATTCTGTATCGCTCTCATCTTCTATACGATGCCAAATGGCCCTTCTCGGCGGTAGCCGTTCAGGGTCATACGGTCTGCGGCCAAATCGCCTAACAATACCGTTCTCGTCCGGCTTTACGTCGTTTTCGCTTCCGTTGTGTACGGTATCCTGAGACCTGCCCAGTCTTTGGGCAATCAATTTTTCCATAGCTAAACTCCTAATTTAGCGGTATATAGCTTACACTGTATTATCGCACTAATCTCCAGCCAAGAATATTGCTTAAGTTTACAATGTACGGATCATACTCTGGCGGCTAAATAGTTCTATTCTGTCGCCTTCGGCAAGATTCAGTTTGGCCTCGGTTTTTAGACTGATGCCGCACATCGAGCCTTCGCTTACCTCTTTGACGTCGGTCGGCCCGCTTTTGAGGTTAGTAACCTCCAAGTTATCAGCTATTAATTCCTTATCCCGGTACACGCGCGCCAATGCCGGCACTACTAGTTTGCCTTTGCTGACTTCGCCACCGGCGATTGTTTCGGTTTTTGATGTTTTAAATATTCCCTTCACAATCAGCCGGCCGAGCTCTTCTTCAATGACTTCCGGCGCTAACAATCCTTCGAGCTCTTTCTTGACATCATCAATCAACTCGTAAATGACAGAGAATAGCCTGACGGATATCTTGTCGCGCTGGGCAATTTGTTTGACAGCCGATGGTAGTTCGACATGAAAGCCGTAGATAACTGCACCAGATGTTACGGCTGTATGGACGTCAGATTCGGTTATAACACCCACTCCCGAGCTGACAATTCTGACCGCCACTTCTCCGGTTCCTAAAGCCTTCAGACTGTCCATAACTGAGGTGAGCGAGCCCTGGACGTCGGCTTTCAAAACCACATTGTATTCAGTTAACTGGCTTTTTTGGCTGATGATACGCAGCAGCTCGCTGCTGGTTGTGGCAGCCGATTTACCGCCGCCAGCTCGCTCAGCAGCCACCTCGGCG
The DNA here is from genome assembly GCA_036507655.1 of Saccharimonadales bacterium (SeqCode). Classification (GTDB taxonomy): domain Bacteria; phylum Patescibacteriota; class Saccharimonadia; order Saccharimonadales; family UBA10212; genus 2-01-FULL-49-22. The sequence continues at coordinate 3,051 of DATCIS010000009.1, read as the reverse complement.
GCTTTCTCGCGCGCCACTTTTTCGGTTGGCGTCTCTTCAAACTCGTCGCCGAAATCGGGTAAATTACGCAGGCCGGTGATAACTACCGGCATCGAAGGGCCGGCTTTTTCCAGCTGTTCGCCACTTGTATTTTCGACTGTCCTGACCTTGCCATAAGTACTCCCGACACGCACATAATTCCCCGGCCTTAGTGCCCCTTGCTCGATTAAAGCAATAGCTACCCGGCCTTTACCCTTCTCCATATGCGATTCAATAACGATTCCGGTTGCTGGCCCGCTGTGCTCGGCTTTGAGTTCTTCAACGTCGGCTACCAGCAAAATCATGTCCAGAAGCTCGGGAATCCCTTCCTTAGTTTTGGCCGAAACCGGCAGGACTATGGTTTCGCCACCCCAATCTTCAGGCGTCAGGTCGTTTTCCGATAACTGCTGTTTGAGTTTATTAATATCGGCCCCGGGCTTATCCATTTTGTTGGCTGCTACGATGATTTTGACTCCGGCTCCGCGGGCAAAACGAATGGCTTCGAGCGTCTGTGGCTTAATGCCCTCGTCCGCCGCTACTACCAGTACGACCAGATCGGTCAGCCGAGCACCATGCTCGCGCAGCGCCGCAAAGGCTTCGTGACCAGGAGTGTCTAAAAATGTCACATAGCGATCCTTATGCTTTATCTGGAAAGCACTCAGGTGCTGGGTTATTCCACCAGCCTCACCTTTGGTAACCTCTGTTTCTCTAATAGCGTCCAAAAGCGAGGTTTTGCCGTGATCAACGTGGCCCATTAAGGCGATTACCGGCGGCCGTGGCTCGGCTTTGTCGCTGAGCTCGCGCTTCGGCCGAGCCACAGCCTCAACCCGCTCGCGTTTAGCCAGTTCAACATCAATATCATCAAGCTCGCCGACGATTATCTGCGCCGTGTCAAAATCAATTTTTTCGTTAACTGTTGCCATCACCCCGTTTTTCAGAAGTTCGGCGATAAGTTTAGATACCGGTAGCTGGAGCAGCTCGGCCAGTTCGCCGACAGTCACGTATTCGCCGATTTCGATGGTTTGTGCCATTAGCTACTCCTTCACACATTTCTACTTAGTTTTTTTAGCTTTAGCTTTAACGTCTTTGAGACTTAAAGCAATCTTGCGGTTCTCGGTATCAATCTCCAGTACCTTAAATTGTTTGCGCTCATTAAGTTTGAACAGCTTTTCCGGGTCTATGGAATCATCATCGCCCATTTCAGATACGTGAACCAATGCTTCAACCGCCGGGCTGAGCTGCACGAAGGCGCCAAAAGGGGTAATCCGGGTAATTTTGCCCTCGCATATTTCACCTTTTTTGAATTTTTTAACTTCCTCCAGCCACGGATCCTCGCTCATCTGCTTGATGCTCAAGGATAAGCGGTCTTTATCAATGGCGATAATTTTGGCTTTGATTTTCTCGCCGACTTTAACGTAGTTACGCGGGTCTTCCACGCGCTCCCATGAAAGCTCGGAAATATGAACTAGGCCTTCGATTCCATCGGCGTTCACAAAGGCGCCGAAATCAATCACGCCGGTAACCATACCCTCAACTACGTCGCCGATCTTGAGTTTCTCCAGCTTGGACTGCATGTCGCCGCGAACGGCTTCTTTTTCGGAGAAAATAAGCTTATTGTCTTTGCGGCTGACATCGAGGATTCTAACCCGCAGAGGAATTCCGACCAGTCCGTTGAGTTTTGTCAAAATTTCGTCTTTGTCAGAGTCTGATACGCGCGGATAATGCTCGGCGGACAGCTGGCTGACCGGTAAGAAGCCGCGAATTCCTTCAAGTTCGATAAGTAGCCCGCCGCGATTAGCGCTGTAAGCATTCACCTCGGCAATTTCCTGCTCGTTGAAAAGCCGCTCAAGCTCACTCCAACCGCGGTCCTTGCTGGCCCGTTTCATAGAAAGCAAGGCGTAACCGTCATCCATCTCTGGCTCGATGACACTAGCAGTAATAGCCTCGCCCTCGGCCAGCGGGCTGGAGCCAACCTCACGGCGGAAAATTACACCCATACCATTGGGGCCAAGATCAACCCACACTTCGTGCTTACGTACCGAGCTGACAACGCCCTCAACGACGTCACCGGCCTTGATTTTCTTGACGTCATGCGCTGCTAGCAGCTCGTCCATGGTCAGCCCGGTAGAATCGACTTTGCCGGCTGGCTTTGGGCGAGCATTCGACAGGGTCAGATTTTTAGCACTTGTTTTTGGCATTAAAAAATGAACCTCCTTGCAGTTCTTTCTGCTTCCTCCGGAAGAGAGCCCGACAAAATGTGAACCATTTTGCCAGCGCGATGAGAAACCGCGAAGGGGTTTCTCATGGTTTATAGTTGATAAAGCAGATTGTCATTATTGTAAGGTGTTTTACTTCTTCTGTCCAGTGGCCGCCATGCTAAAATGACTGTAAATGATACTGGCGATTGATGTGGGGGCTACCAAGACCCTGTTGGCAGTCTTTTCCAAGGATGGCAAACTGCTCCATGAACAAAAAATCCCGACAGATCATAGATATAAGGCTTTTTTAGGTGATTTAGGCTCGGTTTTGCAGCAAGAAGGATTTACTCGCTTCAAAATTACAGCGGCCTGCTGCGCCCTACCGGGTAAAGTCGACCGAGCACCAGGCGTCGGCATAACTTTCGGTAACCTATCGTGGAAAAGAGTACCGGTGCGTGACGATTTGGAAAAGATTCTGCGATCCAAGACGGTTTTTTTGGAAAACGACGCTAAACTGGCGGGACTTTACGAGGCCCTGGTCCATAGAGAGTACAAAAAAGTACTCTATTTAACTCTAAGTACTGGAATTGGTAGCGGCTTTATCGTAGACGGTAAGATTGATGAAGCTTACGGTGACGCCGAAGCCGGCCACATGGTGCTCGAGCACGAAGGCAAACTCAAAGCCTGGGAGGATTTTGCCTCCGGGCGGGTGTTGGTTGAGCTCTTTGGTAAAAAGGCCGCCGAGCTCGATAATCCGTTTGCCTGGAAGCATTATGCCAAGAATGTCGCCCGGGGGCTTGATGCGCTGCTGGCCGTTTTGCAACCGGACGTGGTC
>DATCIS010000008.1:0-6805 GCA_036507655.1 Saccharimonadales bacterium (SeqCode) | reverse complement strand
TTTAGAGATCCGGGGAGGCTCGGCGACTTGGCGAGCCCGCCATTAACAACGACTGCTCGCAGGTTTGGCAGTTTTCGGCAGTACCAAGCGGACGTAGCTGATGAATACCAAGCTAAAAAAGAGCTGGCCATTAATGAAAGGGGTAGGAAGCTACGGTTAATTGAGGAGCAATTGGCTAGCGGCTCCCTACCGCCCGAACTTTTCGACGAGGTTAATTCGGATGAAGATAAGATAAGAAGATACGCCATATACACGGTCGCAAGTGAATTCTTGGATGACTCTATGCTCAGTGACCGGTTAGCGATTGCTAAGATGGCCGACTGGCGGCTTAGAGATAGTGGGTTATTGGGCGCCCTACAGAGGCATTTTGCATCCATTGCCGTTGGCGAGGTCCAAGCTGCCGCGCTCTACAACGGTGTATTCGATGATATCTGGCCACCTGATATAAACCACCTGAAATTGCTTAAGATACCCGAAAAAGTCCTTGCCCCGCGGCAGTTGGAGTTTATCGCTTAGGCGCGCCTAGCATTTTTTCTATCGCGATATGACAGCTCGCGTTTGTAGTGGCCGAGGTGGTCGATGTATTTTTCGTACGGCTTAAATAGGCTTGAGTAATGGACGTTTGGCGGCATCAGTTTTAGTAGCTTGCCTGCCTTATCTAAGTACTCAACCAAGCAGTAGAAGTCACCGTCACCACTGATGATTATGGCCTTGTCGTAGTTTTTAAGCTCTTTCATCGCCCAAAGTACCAATTCAGCGTCGACGTTACCCTTTACCGGCTTTTTTTCTTCCTCCATGGCCGAGGCTTCGGAGGACAAGTCGGGTTGAGGCTGGGCGACCGTATCTCGCGGGCGGCTCATATCGACTGTCGGCTTTAGAACGATCGAGTAACCGGCATCATGTAAGAACTCATACATGTCTTCGTACTCTGGAACGTAGCCGATGAACATGAAGGCCTGGGTGACGCCGTATTTGTCTTTCAAAAAGCGGCGGAACTTGCGCCAATCCATCTTCCAGCCGAACTTTTGGGTGCTGACGTTTACATTCTGGCTGTCAATAAACGCGTAGACGCGCTGTCTGCTCGGTCGATTCATTTACATTTGGTTGACTAGGTTCAGGATGTTTCCGTCAGGATCCTTGAACCAAACCGCTCGCAACTCACCCATCACATGCACATCACCATCGCGCGTCACACCCGGCAGATTGTCATACTGCTCAAAAGTCACACCTTTTGTTTTGAGGTCGGCCACTATCTTGTCTAAATCGTCGCCCACGCCCCAAGCGACGGCTGTTGCCTTATTGGTTCCGGCAAACTCCGACGGATAAACAAATAATTTTGTGCTTCCGCTTTTATAAGTTGACCCGGCTGGGTCTTCCTTTTCTTTAGTCAGGCCCAATGTGCCTTCATAAAATTTATTGGCAGCTATCATATCCTTAACGGCTATGGTAGCAATCGCTGGTTTGTCCCCTAGCATCTCGCACCTCCCTTCTTATAATTTTAAGTATACTCTTTAAGCGTCCAAATATCTAAGTCGAGATTAACTATTGTTCACTCCGTCCATAAAGCTTTGACGCCGGATGTTTGGCCTCTGATGGTTTTGGATTTGACCATTTTTTTCGCTGTCTTTTTTATCTGCCGGTTTCATGGCTTCTATTATTTCATTGGCGGCTTCTGAATCAGGCGCTATTGGGCCCATAGGCATTTCCGGATCCAATATCTTCAGCACAAAAGCACCGTGTCGCTTTACTTCTCTGACTCTGGCCCGGCCGATTTTTTCAAAATTTTCCATAATTATTTATAAGCGTCAAGATGGAATTTACCTTGATCTTTCTAGCGAGTAGATATAATTATTTTTCATCTGCGAGCGTTACTAGTCAAGTATTCCCTACTCACCTGCTATTTGAAATTGTTTAGTTCTAGACTTATATCCGGAGATCATTTGAACGTTGCGTTTCGGAACGTTGTAATAGTCCGCTAATAATTCTTGGACAGCCCTGTTGGCTTTGCCCTCTACGGCAGGCTCTCGTACATAAACTAATAACGAACCGTCAATCGCCGGCTGCACCAGCGGCCCCTTCTTACTCCCCGGCTTCACTCTCACTGTCATATTCATTGCTTCTTTTTGGGCGGGAGCGACTGGGCAAAAGTAATACCGCAGTCAATAAGTTCTTCCAGTTTGTTGTCGGTATCGAATGCCTCTGGAGCAGCCGACAACCAGCCCTTTATTGGCCGCCCGGTAAAATCCATCGGCCTAATTCCGGCTTTCTCAAGCATTTTAACCTCTTTCTCAGGGCTTGTACGAATTATCATTTCGTTTTTCACTATGCCGACACTCATGTTGCCGTTGACTAAATAGCTCAGCCCGCCAAACATATTCTTTTTTTTTAACCTCCACTCAGCGGTTAGCTTATCGATTCGTTCTTCCAACTTGGTATCGTATGCCATAATTCCCCTTTCAAATTACTTGACTAGTTAAGTATCCCCTACGCCAGAGATATTTCAGCAATTTTTTGGCGGGTTTGCTCGGTTGTGTCGCGGTTACGAATGGTGACGGTGTCATCATCGAGGGTTTGGAAGTCGATTGTTATGCAGTGAGGGGTGCCGATTTCGTCTTGGCGGCGGTAGCGTTTACCAATGTTGCCATTATCATCCCACATCACCTCGCCCTCAACCTGTTTTTTGAGCATTTCATAAACTTCGCGGGCTTTTTTGACCAGCTCCGGCTTGTTCTTTAGAAGCGGGAACACTGCAACTTTAACCGGCGCCAGTTTTGCGGGAAGTTTTAGGAAGACGCGTTTCTCCCCGCCCTGTTCGTCTTCAGAGTAAGCATTCGCCAGAACAGCTAAGACATGCCTATCCAATCCCCAGGTCGGTTCGATTACGTGAGGGATAAAAGGCGCGCCGCCGTCTTTTGGCCGATATTCCATGTTGACCCCAGATTTTTCCTGATGGTTTTTAAGGTCAAAGTCAGTGCGGTCTGCTAGGCCTGAAATTTCAGCTCTTCCGAACGGATAGTCATACTCAAAATCGATGGTGCGTTTGGAGTAATGCGCGCGGTCTTCTTCGCCCATCTCGACTTCATGGATTTTTTCGGCCGGCAGGCCAAGATGTTTGAACCAGCTTTGCATATCGCCGCGCCATTTCTCGAAGTATTTATCACTATCTTCTGACTTAATGAAGAACTCGAACTCCATGATTTCGAACTCACGAGTGCGGAACAAAAAGTCGCGCGGGCTAATTTCGTTTCTAAATGACTTACCGATCTGTGCAATACCAAATGGCATGTCGGGCTGGTAGCTATATAAGACATTTTTGAAATTAACAAACATACCCTGCGCCGTCTCCGGCCGTAGATAGGTAATACTCCTCTCATCATCAATCGGGCCGATGTTGGTCTTAAGCATCATATTGAACTGCCGCGGCTCACCAAAAGTATTTTCTTTGCCGCAGTTTGGGCATTTGTCTTTGACCTGGTCGGCTCTAAAGCGCATGTGGCAGTTACTGCACTCAACAAGCGGGTCGTGGAAGGTTTGTTCGTGGCCAGATGCCTGCCAGACTTTGCGATTCATCAAAACGGCCGTATCCACCAGGTACATATCGTCCCAGCCGTCCACGAAAAACTTTAGCCACTCATCACGGAGGTTGCGCTTAAGCGCATTGCCAAGCGGGCCGTAGTCGTAAGTGCCAGCCAGTCCGCCGTAAATCTCACTGCCCTGATAAATAAAACCCCGCCGTTTACACAGGCTGACAATATCCTCCAACTTCACGCTCATCTTAAGTTCAGATTATACCTAAGATAGTACTCCTCCGGAAGAGCAGCCTGGGCAAAATGTGAACCATTTTGGCAGGCAGCGATGAGAAGCCGCAGGTGAGGTTTCTCATTTTTTTCGGCTATTTACTTGACTTTCGGGAGTATAATTAGCTTAAACCATGAAAAACAAAGAAAGTTCCACCGCTTCAAACAATGGAATTAACGGCTTTGAACGGCCGCAATTCGATAGATTTAAATTCTCCCCCACTTTTTTTGTGAAACATGGCCGGATCGAGGAAGCCATTAGCCATTATGATTCTTTTATTGCCGAAGCTGCCGGCGATGACGCTTTAGTGGGCGGTCTATGGATTCATAGAGCCCATGCCAATATGGAACAGGAGTCTTTCGAAGAGGCTTTCCAAGATCTGGCGAATGCCAAAGATCATTTCCTGCAGCTGAACGGTAATACCCCAGAAAATCTTATCTTGACGTTCGATGCTGTCGTTCGGCGTCTTCCTAAGGATAAGGCCAAGATTCTTTTAGCCGAAGCTCTTACACCCGAAGAGACTTTTGGAGCAGTGTCTGAACCAGAGGTTGCAGTGGTGGAAGAAACTCATCAGCCCCCTCGACGCGTGCCAGTACCTTCGGGGATTCTGCCGCGAGTCCTACCCGTAGGAACTTGATAGTTCTAGGATTAAAATCGCCGTTTTCACTTGAGCTGAACCGCGTTTTGTCGAAATCGAAGTTGTATGTTTTGGACTCTGAGAGTTTTTTAGCTTCTCCGTCCATTCTTAGGTTTGGCGTGTGACCAGTAATTTTTAAAAGCTGCACCTTAAACCAAAGATCGACAAGCTCAGGCGCAATCTCCGAATAGTTAAGGCCAGCTAAGGCTTTGTCTATAAGCGTGAAATAAACCTCTTCAGTCTTATCTTCGGTTACTTTGTTTAAGATTCGCAAAAATTCGTAGGCGGCGTTAGTGCGCTCCATGTCTTTGACGATATCGTCGTAGTGCCGGGCGAGGCGGGCTGAGATAAGAGTGTTAATCTCGCCTCGCCCGGCCACCACTGTCAGCTCGCTAACGCTGAATAGTTCAATCGCGCCGGCTAACTTTGCTCCAGCCTTACGCACTCCTTTAGCTATGGCTCGAACCTTACCGTGGTCTGGCGTAATAAAAGTCAGTATCCGGTCGGCCTCCCCAAAATCTGTACGTGTGAGGATTATGCCTTGGGTTGCGAATTGCTTCATGCTGAAGCGGGTTGCAGTATGCGCGAAATAGTCCGGGCTAAATCAGCCAGTGTAGTGTTTGGCTTGTAGTGATATTCTATAACATTTAGATGCTCGAATCCCCAGATTACTTCTTTGAGTTCCTCAACCGACAGACTGCTAAAAACTACCACCGGTATATCTCGCCAATCAGGATAACTACGGAATTCATATAAGAATTCAATACCGCCGCGGCCAGCCAAGACCAGATCGATAACAATTACACCCGGCGGCCCACTGTCAGCGATGTCGAGTGCCGCTTGCGGATCAACCTGCCAATTTACCTCAAAGCCAGCCTTTTGTAGGACCTCGATTAGGTTGTTAGCAATCAGGCGGTCGGATTCGATTAATAGTACTTGCGACATCAAACAAATCGTAATTGCTTACTCACCGGAATAGCAGTAGCTAAGCCGTGCATGCCGTTATGCGCGGCGGCGCGCAGCGGCTGCCACATAGAGCTGCAGAGCATATCGGCAATCAGGACACCGCTGGCAGCGCCGGGTGGAAGTGATGGCAATGGCTGGTGAGCTTGACCGGTCAATGACCGGGCGCTTCGTAAGGTCTTGTCGCTTAAACCCTCGATGCTGCTGTAAACGCCGGTAGAAATAACGCTGCCTGAACCACGTCGGGCGCCAAGCAACAGCCGGTAGCGCTTTTGCTGTACCTGGGCGGCTTGCGCCCTTATTAAACTGGCAGACAGGATTTGGATGGCTATGTGCAAACTTGGTTGGTGGGTCAGAACCGGCGTCAACTTACCAGAAACATCGACCTGAAGGTCGGTGGCATATTTTTTGGCATAAGGCGTAAGTTGATGGGCCACATCCTGTAAAACGGCGCCAACGGCTACTGGTTCAAAGGCTAAAGTCTCAACACTGCGGTTAATCCTGAGCGTTAGTTTATAGGCTTCAACCAGTTGCAGGCCGTTCTCTGCACTTAGCAACATCTGTTCGGCTGAACTGCGTGTAGTCTTTTTGTTGAAACCGTCTTCTCCTAAAAGCTCTAGAGCGGATTTGATCTGCAAAAGCGGTAGCGCCAGGTCGTCGCTAAGGGCCGCCAGCAATGCTTGCATGGGACTCATTTTGGCGGAATCAGCGGCAACCGTTTTTTTTCTCATACCCCCAGATAGGTCCAATTAACAATACCCTCAAGTATAGCACCCCCAGAACTACGCACCACACTGCAGCCTAGCGCTTTGCTCAAGCGCGTAGTCCTATTTAAGGTGCAAATGTTAGTGACTTTAAAACAATGTTGTTGAAATCAGACACATAGCTCGGCGACTGGGTATAAATTTTAAGCGTTTTGTCGCGGACTTTAATGACTACCATTGAACCGGAGATATTCTGTTCCAGCTCGCCATTAAACCGCGTGCCGGTTTGGACGTTGGCTGCTCCTTCCATCTTGGGCGGGACGTAGGCCGCTGCCTTAAGCTTACCTTGGGTGATTAACGATTCGAGTTGTTTAATGGCTTGGGCATAGTCAGTGCCAACAAGCTCAACACGCAGAGCAAAAGCAGTTGGGGTATTGCTGCCGCGGTTGACCGATGGGACGATATCTGGAAAAAAGTAGCCGTTTATTGGCTGGTTGCTACTGCTCTGGTCAACGTAACCGCTCCAGGTTTTGGGGTAATCAAAAGTTATCGAGCCATAAGTGGCTGAGCCTTTGAAAGTCTTGTTCGGCGATTTTTCGCGCTCGGCAAATTCTTTCTCGAGTTCGGTTTTTAGGTTGGGTTTAGCTTTTTCAACATCGGTTTTCAGTAGTTGCTGATAGTCATTTTTGTATTTGCTGCGTTC
>DATCIS010000007.1:0-18494 GCA_036507655.1 Saccharimonadales bacterium (SeqCode) | reverse complement strand
GATAGGTTATGGCTAGGATAGCCGGAGTTAACATTCCGGATAATAAACAGGTTTGGGTTTCGCTGACATACATTTATGGTATTGGACCAAAAACCAGTTACGACATCCTAAAAGCCGCAGCGGTTGAGCCGAGCCTCCGCGTCAAAGACTTAACAGACAACGAGGTCTCCAAGATTCAAGATGCTATTACGGCCAATTACACAATCGAGGGTGATTTACAAAGAACCGTAACAGATAACATCAAGCGTTTAAAAGATATCAATGCTTACCGGGGGTTCAGGCATAAGGCCAATCTACCGGTTAGGGGCCAGCGAACCCGCACTAACGCCCGCACCAAACGCGGTAAAAAAATAACGGTTGGCGGGACGGCCAAAAGGGCTCCGACCAAGACCTAGGATGTGAATATGGCCGAAGACGTAAAAGAAATAATTGATGAAACGACTACGGCTGCAGACGGAGCAGAGGCTATCGTCAAAAAGCCACGCGCTCGTAAGAAGAAAGCCAAGCGCAATGTTAGTCATGGGCAAGTGCACGTCTTAGCCTCATTCAACAATACGATTGTCAGCGTTACCGATAACAAAGGCGATGTCTTGGCTACCGCCAGTGCCGGCAGCAGCGGTTTCAGGGGTTCAAAAAAGGGTACGGCCTACGCGGCCCAGATTGCTGCCGAAAAGGCTATAACCAATGCTAAGCAGATATACGGTGTCAATAAAGTTGACGTCATAGTCAAGGGAGTTGGCATGGGGCGCGAGGCAGCTATCCGCACGCTTGTGGGACAAAATGTCGGTATTGACAGTATCAAGGATGTTACGACTATACCGCACGGCGGAGTGCGACCACGCCGACCAAAGAGGAATTAAAGCATAAGGTTATGGCTAGAGATTTACAACCGATAGTTAAGCGCTCACGTCGTGAGGGCTATGCACTGCATCCTAAAGCTCACAAAGCCCTTGTTAAGCGCTCAACCATCCCAGGTCAACACGGACGTTCGATGCGACGTTCAAAAACCAGCCAATATGCTTTGCAGCTAAGGGAGAAACAGAAAGTCAAAAGACTTTACGGTGTTTTGGAACGGCCATTTACGAAGTTAATGACCGAGGCGCTAGGAGCCAAGGGTCAATCAGGCGAGAGGCTATTAGAATTCTTGGAGAGAAGGCTAGATAATGTCGTCTACCGTGCCGGTTTTGCGGTTTCACGCCGCGCTGCGCGCCAACTAGTGACGCATGGCCATTTCAAGCTCAATGATAGGCGAGTCGACGTGCCTTCTATGCGGGCGGACATTGGCGACATCATCACTCTTAGAGAAAGCAGCCGGGCTTCACAGTACTTCAAACATTTAGACGACTTAAGCCCCGCGCCAGCCCAGATTCCTAGCTGGCTGAAGCTTAAACGTCAGAAGATGGAAATCGTGGTTTCAGCACTACCCTCGCGCGAGGATGCCGAACCCGATATCAAAGAACAATTAATTGTCGAGTATTACTCACGATAAGGAGGCCAAAAGCGAGATAAAATGAGCAAAGCAATCCACACACCAACACTATCATCCATAAAGGACCATGACGAGCGCACCGCGACATTCGTTGTCGAGCCTTTACAAAGCGGCTACGGTATGACACTTGGCAATAGCTTAAGGCGGGTGCTTTTGTCGAGTATCGGCGGGGCTTCGGTTACTGGGTTCCGTATTGATGGTATCAGCCATGAGTTCACAGCCATACCCGGTATCAAAGAGGATGTAGTAGCTATAATGTTAAACCTTAAACAGATACGATTTAAGGTTTACTCAGAGGAACCACAGACTTTAAGCTTATCCAAGAAAGGTAAGGGCGTCGTCAAAGCTAAAAACTTGATCTTGAATGCTGATGTTGAACTGGTTAATCCGGAACAGGTGATTTGCACGATTGATGACCCCAAGGCATCATTGAGTATGGAAATCATGGTCGAGGCCGGCCGAGGCTATAGGGCACTTGATGAACGCGGCGCCGGCCGCAAAATTTCTGACATGGTTTCGCTCGACGCTCTATTTACCCCGGTGCTGCGGGTTCGCTACAAAGTCGAGAATACCCGTGTCGGGCAGATAACAGACTTAGACAAACTACTCTTGACAATAACTACCGATGGCTCAATCACACCGCGCGAAGCCTTTGAAGAAGCGGCTGCCATACTTGTCAGTCAATATTCGGCGCTGGCCGGCCAGACAAGAGTCGAAACCGCCGGGGCGCTTACTGATAGTGTTGAGGGCGGCGAGGCCAGTGAAGATTCGGAGGAGCCGGCCGAACTGATGACCTCCATCGAAGATCTGAGCTTGAGCGCCCGAACCACTAATGCTTTGATAAATAACGACATCCACACAATCAAAGACTTGTTATCTCTGAGCGAAGCCGAACTGCGAGACTTAAAAGGCTTTGGCAATAAAGCGCTAGAAGAAGTTAAAGAAAAAATGGCCGAACTCGAGCTATAACCAGGAGTACCGATGCCTAAGAGCAGTCCTAATTTGACCAGGTTCGGACGTCCGCGGTCTCAACGCCGGGCGCTGCTGAAATCTTTAGCCGATTCGCTGATTTTAGACGAATCAATAAAGACGACACTACCAAAGGCCAAAGCTGTTGCCAGATACACCGAGAAACTAGTCACTAAGGCCAAAAAGGGTAAAACTAACTTATCCAATCGCCGAATGGTAATTTCCGGTTTGAATACAGTTGAAGCTGCCCATAAGCTGGTGGATGAGATAGCGCCCAAGCTATCCGGGCGCTCCAGCGGATATACTAGAGTAGAGAAAATTGGTGTGAGGCGCGGAGACAACGCCCAATTAGCCAAGGTCAGCTTCGTAGATGATTTCAAGACTGCGAAAAAGTCGCAAAAAACCCAGGAGATTCCAAAGAAAGGCGCTGAAGAACCACAAAAAAGCCAACCTCAACCAGCTCCTGCGGCAATCAAGGACACTGAAAGTAAGATTCAGCCAAAAATGACAACTCAGGCACCAAAAAGGGCTGGAGTTAGGGGCAACCGATAATGAAGACATTTAGCCTAAAGGCCAAGGACATTACAAGAAAGTGGTATCTGATTGATGCCTCTGAAGCTCCGATGGGCCGCGTGTCTGTAGCGGCTGCCAGTTTGCTTCTGGGCAAACACAAGGCTACTCGAACATCACACGTAGACAGCGGTGACTATGTGGTTGTGACTAACAGCGACAAACTAGTTATTACTGGTAATAAATCTTTAGGTAAGTTATATAGCCGGCACAGTGGATACCCCGGCGGCTTACGCCAGAAACCCCTTAAGGATTTATTGTCACAGAACTCAGTCGAAATTATCAGGCAGGCGGTCAGAGGCATGCTGCCAGACAATAAGTTGCGCAAGGGTCGCTTGAACAGACTGAAGATCTACCCTGGCAGCGAACATCCGCATGAAGGTCAAGGGCCGGAAGTAATCTCACTTAAGCGTAAGGCCGGAAAATAGATTATGAGCTCAAACAATTATTTTTACGGATTAGGCCGTCGAAAAAGCTCAACCGCCAGAGTGCGTCTTAGCGGCGGCAAGGGCAGTTTTACTATTAATGACAAGTTGATGAACGACTATTTTACCAGCAGTAAGTATCTTCAACACGAGTTACTGAAACCTTTCAACAGACTGGAGCTCGACCCGGAAAAATATACGCTCAGCGTTAAGGTTAGCGGTGGCGGTCACGCCAGCCAAGTCGATGCCATCAGGCTTGGTATATCCAAAGCCCTCATCGAACTTAATGGCGATTTCCGAGGAACGCTTAAGAGAACCGGATTACTGGGACGTGATCCCCGAGAAAAAGAGCGCAAAAAATTCGGCCTGCGCAGCGCTCGCAAGAAACAGCAGTACAGTAAACGCTAGCCAACTAAATAAGCTATAATTATTCTCAATGGCTAAAGAGGTTGTTCTAACGGGTTTACGTTCGAACGCCGAGTTCCATCTTGGCAATTACTTAGGCGCCATACTGCCAATGGTTGAGCTGCAAAATAAGCACGCCGGGCAGTACCAGCTGAATATGTTCATTCCCGACCTGCATAGCTTTACGACCCCTGTGGAACACGGTAAACTTTATGAACAGACAATAGAAAACCTGAAGGTTTTTGTGGCTGCTGGATTAGATATCGAGCAGCCCGACACATTTATTTACCGGCAAAGTTATATTCCGGCGCATTCCGAAATGACGTGGATTTTAGACTGTTTTGCGTATTTTGGCGAACTATCACGTATGACCGAGTTCAAAGAAAAGACTGCCGACCAGGCCAATGTGAGCGTTGGATTATTCAACTACCCCGTTCTGATGGCCGCCGACATCTTGCTGTATGGCGCCAAGTGGGTGCCCGTCGGCGATGACCAAAGACAGCACGTTGAATTTACGCGTGATTTAGCACTACGTCTAAATAATAAGTTCGGAGAGCTATTCGTCGTGCCCGAAGACAATAAAAAACAGGCGGAATTCGTAGGCACCAGCGATCCTGTGAGAGTCAGAAGTCTGCGTAACCCGGAAAAGAAGATGAGTAAATCTATCGAGGATCCGGCCGGCACTGTTATGCTGAGCGATAGCCCCGAGGAGGCGGCCAACAAAGTGATGTCAGCCACGACCGATTCGCTGGTTAATATTAAATATGATTGGCAGAAGCAGCCGGGGGTAACCAATCTTCTTCAGATGATTGCGTTATTGAGCGATAAGCCGCAACACGAGGTCAATCAACGATGGGAAGGCCAATCAAGCTACAGCGAACTGAAAACCGAAGCCGCGGCCCATGTAAAGGAGTTTTTGAGTCGCCTTCAGCCAAAGCTGGCACAAGTCAATAGCCAGCGCCTGATGCAAAAACTCGAAGAAGACGAAACAGCTATGAGCAAAGTGGCTGACGTAGCTCTCTTGAAAGTTCAAAAAGCTGTCGGTCTTCGCCCTACCAGCTAATTAAGGGTTAAAATATTAGCGTGCAGCAGTTTAAGACAGGTAAAACAGCCGTTGGTCAGCGGACGGATATATTCATAGCGTTAAAGTACCCGCGTTTCGCTCGCTCAGCTCTTAGGGACCTTTTTGAGCGCCATAACGTGCAGGTAAACGGCAGAGAAGCCAAACCTGGCTACAAACTTAAATACGGCGATAAGATATCAGTTAACTCAGGTAGTTTGCGGCTGTCACCGGAGTCAATAGACCTGCCTGTGATATACCAGGATAAGGACGTGGTTGTAATTAATAAACCAAACGGTGTACTGACTCACAGCAAAGGCGCGTTGAATCTAGAGCCGACCGTGGCTTCATTTATGCAAGGCAAGCTAAAAGATAAAAAATTAACCGGCAGCCGTGCCGGCATCATACACCGGTTGGATCGCAATACCAGTGGAGTAATTATTTGTGCCCGAAATCAGGCAGCACTTACCTGGCTGCAAAAGCAATTCTCGGCAAGATCGGCTAAAAAAACTTACCTGGCGGTTGTTGCGGGCAGGCCTGCGTCTAATGAAGCGATTATTGATATTCCCATAGGCCGTAATCCCAAAAAGCCCCAGACATTCAAGGCTATCACTACCGGAAAGCCGGCCCAGACTCGTTACAAGGTATTGAGGACATTCAAAAAGGACGGGCAAGATTTCTCGCTTATACAACTGGAGCCCATCACCGGCCGCACACACCAGATCCGCGTCCATTTGGCTTATATAGGACATCCGGTAGTCGGCGACCAAATATACGGTGGTGGTGGCGCTAGGATGCTTTTACATGCTCATAAACTTGAGCTGACACTGCCAAATGGCCGCCGAGAAAGCTTTTCTGCCCCGGCTCCAAAATCATTTAGCGATTTTTGGCAAAAATGAGCGGCTTAAATAACTTATTGCTCCACCCAAAAACCAGGAGGCAGACTGACCTATTCTTGCAAAGACCCATAAGCCCGCTTCTGATCTTGGGTGAGAGGGGAAGCGGGAAACTTGAGCTGGCGTACTCAGTAACCTGTGCTGTACTAGATCTTGGCTCTAAAGAGCGGTTATTAGCGCACGCATATTTCTTCCACGCCGCGAAGCCCGAAGATAAACAGGACATACCAATTGATACAGTCCGTCAGATGATGCGGTTCTTACGCCTTAAAACTCCTGGCAGCTCAACCGTGCGCCGAGTAGTCTTAATAGAGGATGCGCATTTTTTAAGCCACCCGGCCCAGAATGCTCTGCTCAAAACCCTGGAGGAGCCAAACGATGATACCCTATTTGTCCTAACAGCGCTGAACGAGCTGAGTTTGCTACCAACGATCGTTTCGCGCTGCCAGCGTATCCTGACGTACCCGGTGGCTTTGCAACAAGCAGATAAGTTTTATGGTAGTCAATACGGTCATAAAAAGGTTGAAACTGCTTGGAACTTGAGCCAGGGCAGCACGTCGCTGCTCAACGCTTTACTACATAAAGAGGGCTCTCATTCTCTAAAAGTAGCTATAGAAGAGGCTAAATCATTTTTGCGGTTGACGCCATATGAGCGCTTGTTGGCTCTGGAAAAGACCAACAAGAACAAGGAAGAACTGAGATTAACTCTTGAAGCCCTATCGAAGATACTGGCCGCCCTGCATCGTAATGCTGTTAGCCAAACCAAGACAAAACAGGCCCGCAAACTGGTTAATGACAGGAAATTAATCCTCGATTCTATTGATGCGCTTGATAATAATGCTAACAGCCGGCTGCTTTGTTTGAATCTTGTGCTTAAGCTCAAAAGCTAGTCTGCTATAATTCGAGGAAGGAAACATAGTCTTTCCTGGTGCGAAGCTATATAATTAGTTGTAAGCATGTATGCCCTATTGCTGTTAGTACTGATTGCGTACTTTGTGCTTCGCCACAGCCGATACATAGACGACGAAATCACCTTAATGACGCGCCGCTTGGGCGATAGATTGACCAAACTCTGGGAAATCGCCCACCACGGCATGCGCGAAAACCGCTTCTTGCGGGCCGAAAAAGCTCTGCTAACGATTCTGAAAATCGATGAGAAAAATGCCGCGGCTTATAATCGGCTTGGAATTTTGTACGCTAAACAGCGCGAGTATAAAGATGCCATAGACTGCTTTGAGATAGCTAGCAGTATTGAGCCAAGCGCTTCAAGTCTCCATAACCTCGGCTTAATTTATTACGAAACCGAAAACTACCAAAAAGCGGCTGCTGCTTTCGAGCAAGCCCTGAAACTAGAAGAGGATCTAGCCGCTCGCCATATTGCCTATGCTAAGGTACAAGAGAAACTCGGCAACGATAAATCTATGCTCCAGGAGTTAGAAAGAGCGTCTGAACTGGAGCCCAACAACGAAACTTACAACTTACTGACCAACGCCTATGAGTCACGTGGTATGAGTGATGAAGCCGCCAAAGTCCGCCGTAAGTTGAGCCGCACCACAGCAGTTACTAACCGGCCGAAAAAAGTCTTACGCCCCCGCCGGGTTATCATCTAATTGAACGTTATCTGTTAATCTGCTAATATAACAGAGGTCGCCACCTTAGCTCAGCTGGCTAGAGCAACAGTTTTGTAAACTGTGGGTCGTCGGTTCGAGTCCGACAGGTGGCTCCAAATTTAGATACATTTGCGAGAGTATCTAAGCACTAGTGGGTTTGAGTTCCGTAGGTGTTACAATTTAAAGAGATGCTGGGGTACTCAAGCGGCCAACGAGGGCTGACTGTAAATCAGCTGGCCTTGTGCCTACGGGGGTTCGAATCCCTCCCCCAGCACCAGAATTATGGAAAACTCCAAGGATATATCTGAATTTCATCGACTCGTTGAGCAATCCGAAAAAATTCTAGTAACCTCGCACATATCGCCGGATCCGGATGCTGTTTGTTCGACATTACTTATGGGTAGAACATTAAAATCAAATTTTCCGGGGAAGCAGGTAAGGATGGTTCTAGAGGAAAAACCGGCCAGAAAGCTGGATTTCTTAGATGGCTACCAAGAAATCGAAATCCGGCCGCTCTTAGAAGCAACTAGCGAGTTCGAGCCAGACTTATTCATATTGCTCGATGCGCCTAGTTTCGAGCGCGGCTCAAGAAATAATGGTGCCAGGCTCAAGAAGTTACTCGGCGATTTGAATTCTAAAGTGATGATAATCGACCACCATGAGGAATACGGAAAAGAGCGGTCTGATGTATATATAAACAACCGCCGGCCAGCGACTGCTCAAGAAATTTACGAATTACTATTTGAGAAGCTAAAGCTCAAGAAACCAGATGGCTACGCCCAAACCGCCCTACTAGGAATTATAAGTGACACCGATAGGCATAAGTTCGATAACCCTGTTCACCGCGCAACATACAGGATCGTCAGTGACTTGCTTGATTCTGGCGCCAGCATTGAAGAGCTCGAGGCCAGTATGGGACGTTACGACGCTGGTCAACTGGAGGTGCTCAATAATCTAATAAGTAATATCACAGATAGCGGGCAGGGCTATACCTATAGCTTCATAGATGATGAATTAGCTAAGGACTGGTTAAGAACAACTAAGTCGCCGGACTCTTTTAAACTGGCCTGTGAAGCATTCACCCAGCAGTTTCTGAAGAATTTTGAAACTAACTTGTGGGGATTCATTGTCTATTTGGATATAGCCAGCGGCGAGGGAGTTTATGGGGTCTCGTTGAGATCAGCAACCGGGGTCAAAGATGTCTCAAAAATCGCACATCAGCTCGGAGGAGGCGGGCACAAACCGGCCGCCGGTGCTAAATTTGGGGCTTCGAATGTTGAAGCAGCAATAGAAAAGGTGAAAAAAGCGGTTTCTGGAGCCGACGACGAGGATTGAACTCGTGACCCCCTCCTTACCATGGAGGTGCTCTACCACTGAGCTACGTCGGCGGACTCTAATCTGTTATAATTATACCTAAAGGAATAATTATGGCGAAGAAAAGCGACAAACGGAAAATTGTAGGATTGGTCTGTGAAGCATGTAAGCAACGGCATTACTACTCGACCAAGAACACTATGAACACACCAGATAAGGTTCAGCTCAGAAAGTACTGCCCGGTCAAACGTGTCTACGCTAGGCAAGTCGAGACTAAGAAGAACCTTGGCCGCAACGTGGTTATCCCACGTCGCTAAAGAGTTTTAAGGTATAATTCCTCTTGGGTATAAGTTACAACGAAGGAGTGTAGCTCAGGTGGCTAGAGCGTCGGTCTCCAAAACCGAAGGTCGGGGGTTCAAGTCCCTCCACTCCTGCCAGTTACCACGTCCACTTTAAGATAGAGCTCTGAGGTGTTAGTATCTTAAATATGGCTAAAATCTCACTTAGCAAACCAGCGCTTATTTGTTTTTACGGCTATCCTGGCTCAGGTAAAAGTTATGTAGCTCGGAATCTTGAAGACGAACTGGAAATAGCCAGGGTCAGTGCCGACCGAATCCGCCACGAACTTTTCCGCCAACCGCGCTATGACGTTCAAGAAAACGCGATTGTGGCTCAGCTGATGAATTACATGACAGAAGAGTTTTTAAGAGCTGGCGTGAGCGTGGCTTACGATACAAACGCCATGCGTCTTGGCCAGCGGCGCCAACTCCGTGAGCTGGCTCGTAAACACCATGCTCAGTATCTGCTGGCCTGGCTGCAGACCGATCCGGAGAACGCCTTTGAAAGAACGCAGATACGGGACAGACGGACTCTGGACGATAAATATTCCGAAGATCAAACCAAAACCACATTTGACCACCAGATTACCATGATGCAGAATCCACAGCCCGATGAAGACTACTTGGTTATTAGCGGCAAACACACTTTCGTCACTCAAAAAAATGCTATTTTGAACCGTTTATTCCAGCTCGGATTAGTCGATGCTGGCAGTGTCCGGAGCCATGTGGCCAAGCCCGAATTGATTAATCTGATACCGAACCCCCAGGCTGGCCGTGTTGACTATAGCCGCCGTAACATAACCATCTCCTAGCGTGGCTCGTCGCTATCTGGTTGTTCCACAAATCGGTGAAGTTGTGCTAGCCAAGCGCCGCGGCAGCAGAAACATAAGACTAAGCATCAGTGCCGCCGGCCAAGTCCGAGTCGGTATGCCAATATGGACTCCTTATGAAGCCGGCCTGCTTTTTGTTAAAAAGCATAAAGAGTGGATACAAAAACAACTGCTTGCTCACGCCCCGAAACAGCTAGTTGACGGTAGCCGGATAGGTAAAAGACACCGGCTGAGCTTTATCAACCAGCCGGCCAAGAACGGGGTCGTTGAAATAAGGCTAAGTCCGGTAAGAATAGAAGTTAAGACCGGCCTAGATCCGGCCGACCCACTGGTTCAAAAAAAGGTTCTGAAGGCTTGTGAACGAGCCCTGAAGCAGCAGGCAGAGGCACTTTTACCAAAAAGGGTTGCCTTTATCAGCCGCAGGCACAACCTACCATACAAAAACCTCAAAATACATAAGTTGACTTCCAGATGGGGCAGTTGTTCGAGTAAACGCGATATTACGCTAAGCTATTTTCTTATCCAATTGCCGTGGGAGATAATCGACTATGTGATCCTGCACGAACTGGCCCATACGCTCTTCCATAATCACAGCCGCGAGTTCTGGGCCTATATGCAGAAGAGTATTCCCGGTTTAAGCGATTTAAGAAAAGCCATCAAGCTCCACAAACCAAGAATCGAACCCAACTAGACGCTTGAATGCTAGAGGAAAATTTGCTAGACTTGACAGCAGTGGCCTACTCTTAAGAGTAGGTTTTTTAAGTAGAGAGGCAACCTTAAAGGGATGACTAACGGTTCGACAAGGCCTAAAAAGCCGCGTATCCGCAAGGCGGCTCCTACGGTTCGTGAAAAAATTGAAAGCGGCGCTAGAGATGTTGACATAAAGCCAAAAAGACAAACCTGGCTCGTTGCCTCGTTACTAACTAGCCCAATCAAAATCCTGTGGCGTTTTTTGAAGCCTATTCTGCACCCTCTAGCACCTATCGGCCGACCCCTGTTAAAAGTACTTGGATGGCTAGTGCCCAGATATTTCACAAACGCCTGGAGGGAGCTGAGGCTTGTAACCTGGCCAAATAGGCGGGAGACCTGGCGGCTGACGGCGGCTGTTTTCGTCTTCGCGGTCGTATTCGGCGCTTTAGTCGCGGTCGTTGACTTAGGACTCGACCAGTTATTTAAGAGGTTCGTTTTAAGATGAGGAAAAGATACGATTCAACCAAACATTGGTATGCCATCCATACTTACTCCGGTTATGAGGAGAAAGTGGCCGAGAGCATCCGCCAAAGGGCGGAATCGCTTGATATGGGTGATAAAATCTTTCAGGTTTTAGTGCCTAAAGAGAAGATGATAGAGATTAAAAACGGCAAGCGGAAAGTTGTAGAAAAGCGGATCTTCCAAGGTTATGTGCTTGTAGAGATGAAGATGAGCGAGGATGCTTGGTATATCGTCCGAAATACGCCAAATGTTACTGGTTTTGTTGGCACGGGCTCTGAGCCGACACCTTTGAGCGAGGATGAAATTAACAAAATTATGAAGCGCATGGGCCGCGAGGAGCCTAAACACAAGTTTGATTACAGAGTCGGTGAGGTAGTCAACATTATTGACGGGCCGTTTAAGGGATTTGATGGCGCGATTAATGAGATTGACGCCCAGAAAGGCAAGTTAAAAGTTTTAGTTAACATGTTCGGCCGCGAAACTCCAGTAGAGCTCGACGGCCTGCAGGTGAAAAGGGTTTAGTTTTATGAGTGAACATATTGGATCAGAGATAGAGAGTAACACCGAAAGCAATTCACCTAACTGGGAAATTCTCCGCAGGACGGGCCAATTTGCCATACAGCCATACACGGATTCAGAGCGAGAATGGTGGTTACGAGAAGTTGAGAACCTTGAGCGAAAAAGAATCGAAAAGCAACAAGCGGACACGGAGTAAAAAATGGCTAAGGAAATTAGAGCGAATTTGAAGATTAAGTTACGTGGCGGGCAGGCCAGCGCTGGCCCGCCGGTTGGTAGCACCCTTGGCCAGTATGGCGTCAATATGATGGATTTCGTAAACCCTTTTAACGAGCAGACCAAGGATCGTATGGGCCAGATGCTTACCGTTCATATAACTATTTACGATGACCGTACCATGAATTGGCGGGTGGTTGGTACTCCAACTGACGAGCTAATCCTTGCCACACTGAAAGTTGATAAGGGATCCGGTGAGCCGAATAAAACTAAATTAGAGAAGAAACTATCAAAAACTCAATTGCAGAAGATCGCCGAAGCCAAAGCCGCCGATATGAACACTGGCGATGTCGAATCTATTAAGAAGATGGTGGCTGGCACAGCCCGTAGCATGGGCGTAGAGGTAGAATAGATATGGCTGAGTCAAAGAAAACAGATAAGACTGCGAAAAAGTCGCAAAAGAAGTCAGCCGAAAAGTCCCAAGCTGATGAGGTAAAGGTTGAGCCTATAAGGAAGCAAACAACCGTTGCCAAAGCCGGCAAGCGTAGCACGAAGGCGGTTAAGGAATCAGAAGAAAAGGCTATCAAGGAAGAGCGCAAAAAGGCGCCGGTCAAAGCAGCCAGAGACGAGAAGCCGAAAGTCGAGCAAAAACCGCCTCGCAGACGCGAGGAACGAGCAGGTAAGAAGTACCGTGAAGCTGCTAATCAAATCGACAAGAGTAAATCTTATAATCTGGCCGAAGCGGTGGATTTAGCCACCAAGACCTCGACTGCCAAGTTTGACGCCACTATTGAGATGCATATCAATCTGGCCGTCGACCCAAAGCAAGCCGACCAGAATGTCCGCGACACGGTTGTCATGCCGCATGGAACTGGAAAATCAGCCAAAATTGCAGTCTTTGCCGAAAGCGACGATATTGAAAAGGCCAAAAAGGCCGGAGCCGATATTGTTGGCAGTGATGAAATCCTATCAGCGCTCGATAAAGAAAAAATCGATTTTGATATTCTGATATCAACACCGGCACTGATGTCTAAACTCGGGAAATACGCTAAATTACTCGGACCCAGGGGGATGATGCCAAATCCCAAAAGCGGCACCGTGACATCCAATATTAGCCAGGCAGTCAAAGAGGCCAAGGCCGGCCGAGTAGAATACCGCGTTGACCAGAGCGGCATTATCCACTTAGGAATAGGCAAGGCCAGCTTTGGCCCGCAAAAGCTGCTGGAAAATGCTCAGACTGTCGTTAGCAGCCTGCGCTCGTCCAAACCAGCCAGCATCAAAGGCACATATATAAAATCAGCTTACGTCACAAGCACTATGGGTCCAAGCATTAAAACCGAACTCTAGCTGAGTAGCCGGCTTGCGACAAGTTTACAACAGCATTAAAATATTATAAAAAGGAGTTTA
Source organism: Saccharimonadales bacterium (SeqCode) (assembly GCA_036507655.1). Classification (GTDB taxonomy): domain Bacteria; phylum Patescibacteriota; class Saccharimonadia; order Saccharimonadales; family UBA10212; genus 2-01-FULL-49-22. The sequence continues at coordinate 5,237 of DATCIS010000007.1, read as the reverse complement.
ATCACGTCGTGGGGGTATTTAGTAACACTGAAATTAAGCAGGCTATCAAAGACGGCCATATCTTATGCGAGCCATACATACCTAAACATGTAGCCCATGCCAGCCTCGATGTAACACTTGGTAATTATTACTACCGGACCGAAAGATCGAAAGACCATCCGGTTTATAACCCTTTTGATGAAGGCGACGTCAAAAGATACTTTGAAGGCGCCATAAAAGCCATGCCGCATAAGCAGTGGTGTAGGGAGAACGGAGTAAAAGAGCTTAAAGGGATCCCCGCCAACCATCCGGTCATACCAGTTAGACCCGGCGAGAGAATCCTGACCCATACCCATGAATTTTTTGGCATATTACCACCCGGCGCCTGCGAAGTTAGGTCGCGTTCCAGCTGGGGGCGAAACGGCATAGCGGTTAGCTTTGATGCCGGATGGATAGATCCCGGCTACGTTAACAGATTGACTCTCGAGGTTTTTAACCTAAACCACAGCGAAATAGTGCTACTGCCGGTGGGCGAAAGGATTGCCCAGATAATTTTTCACCATACTGGAAAAGTGGCAGGCAGCTATGGCGCCGGCCGGCACAAAGGATTTAGCGGTAAATACCAGTCAGGCAGCGATTTTAAGAAGCTTATCAAAAGATGGCACCCCGAGCTGATGCTACCTAAGGCCTATCTTGATAAAAGAGTGTTACCCAAGCCCGTAAAAGGTTTAAGGGCCAGATAGGTATCAAGGATGTTCATCGTCATAGAGGGCAGCGACGGCTCTGGTAAGACCACTCAATTCAAGTTGCTGGCGGAGCGGTTGCGAGCCGCCGGGCATGAGGTGGACGTTTATGATTTTCCTAGATATGATGAACCTTCGAGTTATTTTGTCCAGCACTATCTTAACGGTGAATACGGCCCAGCGTCCGAGCTCAGTCCGTACACGGCGTCTCTATTTTACGCTCTAGACCGTTTTGAAGCCGCACCGTTAATACGCCAGAGCCTGGCTGACGCTAAAATAGTACTCGCCAACCGCTATACTGGTTCGAACATGGCGCACCAAGGCGCCAAATTTGGCAAGCCAGCAGAGCAGAGAGGTTTTTTTGTCTGGGCCGATAGCTTGGAGTTCCAACTTCTAGGCATACCGCGGCCGACCATCAACCTTTTCTTGCGCGTTCCGGCTGATATGGCCTTTGAGTTGATTAAGAAAAAGGCTGCCCGAAGCTATACCAACCAAATGCACGACGAACATGAAGCTGACATTGAACACTTACATCTATCCGTGTCCACATACGACAGCTTATGCCGGCTATTTCCCAAAGATTTTAAGGCAATTGACTGCGCTTTGAATAATAAAATCCTATCCGTTACCGATATCAATAACAGTATATGGGAAGTACTAAAACCGTTGTTACCCAAACCCTCCCATCCCGGCCACTCGAAGACTGTCAATCTGATAAGTGATGCAAAGAAAATAAGCTCCCGGCCCAAAATCGATGAGGGGCCAACAGATGACCTGGAGCTCAAGGACGTAAGCTTACTGTCATTGAATAGTCTGCTGGGGCAAGGTTTTGCGATTGACTATCAGCTCAAATGGCCGCCGGCCAATGAAAAAGCCCGCCTAACGTACTTTATACCAGCTGAGTTTTCTCCGAAATTGGCTAAAAAGTACCACTCGACTATGGACAAACTGGCTACGTTTGGTAAACGGGTAAATAAATCCTTAGATGTTCCAAACCAGAAATATGCCAGTCACATAGCGCCTCTGGCGACCCTGGTTGACGCTAAGATTAGCGGCAATCCTCTAACGCTGAAACAGCTGCTCTCGAAGGCATCAGCCACCAGTTTAACCGAATTACTTCAGGTAACTAAGCAGACCGGTGCCCAACTAAAAGAGCCGCAGGCGCTGAAACAGATTATAAGACAGATGGCCGCCAGCCGCTTAGGTGCCAATAGCGCGGCCCCCGGTCAAGGAGTTAAACTACTTAGCGCAACACCTAGGAATGAACTGGACCTATTGGCTGATTGTCTCTATCCTTACAGCAATTTATCCAGGGATGAAATCGCCGCAGAGGTTGATGGCTGGACGTATCAGCAAAAAGCCAATGCGCTTAAAGTCTTTTGCGAATCAGAGACTAGGGCGGTCCTTAAAAAAATCCAGTACCGGTTTGAGATTACAGAAGATACGTTGACACTCGCCAGCTTAGCCCAATCATTACTAGGAGCTGATGCTCAATTCCAAGCTCCGTCACCACGGTACGGCTACCGTGTTCCCGCCGCCATCGAAGAAGCCGCGCTGGACGAAGGTTTTATTGAATGTTTCGATCTCAGCCTTGAGTTATACAGTGACATCCAGGCGGCTGGCCTGGATTATTTAGCAGCTTACACGGTTCTAGCTGGCCATCTGCAACGCTGGCAATTCACGCTGGACGGCGAAGGGTTTTTTGGGTGGCTGGCTAACGAGCCAGGCAGTAAGGTCATTTTTGAGCCGCTGATTGAGCAAATCGCCGAGGTCCACCCCCTAATAACAGAATCAGTCAAAAAAAGCCTGACTAATGAAAGATGGAGCCAACCTAAGCAGCAGCAAGCACGCAAGGCCCCGGAGGTTAGACGACCGACTAAAAAACGCCGTAGCCAATCGAAAAAATAAAGCCTTGCGACAATCTATCACCTGTGGTAAATTATCTGATAGATACCAGAGACAGTGGCTGGTCTTAAAAGACCTTAATGAGCTACCGAGGTACAGATAACTTCACTTGTCTTTGGTATCAAGCCAAAGACTTTTTAATTTAGGAGCAGTAGTTGTGGCCTTAAGCAGACAGAAAAAAACGGTAACGGTTCAGGCAGTTCAAGACCTTTTATCGAGGTCTAAATTGACCGTTTTTGCTCATTACGAGGGCACCTCGGTGCAGGCTATGCAACACCTACGTCTGCAAGCCAAAGACAGTGGCACCACAGTTAGGGTTATCAAGAACCGCCTGTTTAAACAAGCAATGTCTGCAACCGACAATCTAAAGAACGTCGAAGGCGGCATCCTTAAAGGCCAGCTGCTCTATGCGTTTAATCAGTCTGACGAGGTGGCGCCGGCTCAAAGTCTGGCAGCATTTGCTCAATCCAATCCGCAGATCGAATTTGTCGGAGCTGTTACCGCCGACGGCCAGCTTTTGGACGCCGATGACGTCAAAGCACTGGCCAGCCTGCCGACCAAGAACCAGCTGAGGGCTCAGCTGATAGCGACTATTAGTTCGCCGTTATCAGGTGTTGCCAACGTCATGGCGAGTAATGTTCGTGGTGTGTTGAATGTCTTGAATGCCCGCGCTGAGAGTTTAGGTAGTTAATTAAACCATTTAATCCGGAGAGGAAGTATCATGGCAGAAGAAAAGAACCAGCCAGAAAACAAAGACGTCGAGAAGCAAGTAACGCCACCTGAAGAGGTTAAAGCCGAGCCTGCGGAAAAGCCAGCCGGCAAAAAGGCCCAAATCCCTAAAGAGTTCGAAAAAATTGTTGAGCAGCTTGATAAAATGAGCGCTTTGGAAGTCAGTAAATTCGTCAAGGCACTCGAGGAACACTGGGGAGTTAGTGCCGCGGCTCCGGCTGTGGTAGCGACGGCTCCGTCTGGTGGTCCTGAAGCCGGTGCCCCGGCGGCCGAGGAAAAAAACGAATTTGATGTCATCCTTAAAGACGCCGGCGCCCAGAAGGTAGCCGTCATTAAGGCCGTTAAGGACATAAGCGGCCTAGGCTTGGGCGAATCAAAGGCAATCGTTGATAGCGCCCCAAAACCGGTCAAAGAAAAAGCTTCAAAAGAGGAGGCCGAGGAAGCCAAAAAGGCTTTAGAAGCTGCCGGTGCTACAGTCGAGCTCCAATAAGACACCGTCTTTTATCCACAATAAAAAACTTGACTTTTTGACTTAGATTAACAGTTGTGGTAGGTTTGGGTCAGACACTGTAGTCAAACAAAGACTAGGGGGTTGGAGAAGAAAAAGAAATGGCGGATTTACCAGAGAAACAAATAAAAAGACTCCGGGCATTGCTTAGCGAGGCGGAAACTAACGTGGCGGCGGCCAAAGAGCTTTTGATAAGCGTAGTCGGCGAAGACACCGAGTTGGTCGAGAAGGTCAAAGATCAGGCCCTAGGTAAGGTTATTGAAGGCGTTTTTGACGGGCAGAACATGGTTGGCTCGGACGGTAAAACTTATCCGGTGCCGGCTAACTATGCCAGTAAGTCAAAACTTGTCCAAGGTGATATTCTCAAACTAACGATAGCCGAGGATGGCTCATTTCTGTACAAACAGATCGGTCCTGTGCCTCGCAAACAGGTGGTTGGCGTACTCACCCAAAAGGACGGTCATTATTATGTCGAAGTCGACTCTAAACAATACCGGGTGTTGTTGGCAAGTGTAACCTACTTCAAGGCTAAACCGGCTGATCAGGTCAGCGTTAATATACCGGCAGACGAGACAGTCAATGCCGAGTGGGCAGCTCTAGAAGCGGCCTTATAATCTTATAACCAAGTATTTAAAGAAATCACAACAATTGGCTGGCTTTTGTGAGGGTATAATTAGTTTACGATGGGGCAGGCGTTGTATAGGAAATACCGGCCTAGGAAATTCTCTGAAGCCGTTGGCCAGGAGGCCATAACTAAGACATTAGGTGAGGCTGTTAAATCTGGCCGCATTAGCCATGCCTACCTGTTTGCTGGGCCCAGGGGCGTGGGCAAGACATCCATCGCCAGAATTTTAGCCCACCAAGTTAATCAACTGCCGTATGCCAGGGACAATTTCCATTTGGATATCATCGAGATCGACGCTGCCAGCAATCGCCGGATTGACGAAATCCGTGATCTACGCGAAAAAGTCCATATCACCCCTACTTCTGCCAAATATAAGGTTTACATCATAGATGAAGTACATATGCTTACAAAAGAAGCTTTCAATGCGCTTTTGAAGACTCTTGAGGAGCCGCCGGCACACTGTATATTCATTCTGGCTACTACCGAAGCCCATAAGTTGCCGGAGACCATAATCAGCCGTACGCAAAGATTTAACTTCAAACCAATTACTAAAAACGCCGCCAAAGACAGGCTGCAAGAAATTGCCAAGCAAGAGAAGATTCAGATTGGCAGTGAAGCCATTGAGCTACTGGCCGAGTTTGGCGAGGGTAGCTTGCGCGATATCATCGGGCTGCTTGATCAGTTAAGCGCCATTGGCCACAAAATCACCGAAAAGGACATCCGTGACCTTATAGGTATACCGTCACTA
>DATCIS010000006.1:0-7419 GCA_036507655.1 Saccharimonadales bacterium (SeqCode) | reverse complement strand
ATCGTCACCGACCACCGAGCGGGCAACGGCGAAAGGTTCGGCGGCTACCGCCAACAGCTCTAAATCAAGTTCGGCGGCTGTTCGTTCCAGTGCGCCGATATGAATCATCGGCGCAAAAGCCGTATACATCTCGACAACTACATCCTTACCCTGAAATCCGACTGGGTTAGTAACCTTATAACCATCGATGTCAATCCTCACCAATGCGCTGTTTACTAGCCGCACCTCGACGTCTTTACCGCCCAGTTCCCAGGCCAGCTGCCGCCGGGCTTTGGACTCGGCTCTTTCCTGGACCAAATCGATAATCCGTGCCATCTCATCGATGCTGAGTTCTTTGGAAGGATTTTTACGGGTAAATCGCACTGTCGAAGTAGTGCCTTTAACCAGCTCGCCGGCAATGCCGATAATGGCCGTGCGGGCGCTGACTTGGGCTTGCCGCTCGGCAGCCGAAAGGGCTTGGTCGCAATTGGCCACTACAGCCGCAATGTCGGCAATGGCTCCGGCTTGCATATCTGAAAGCGCCTGATGCGAACGTCCAACACCGATAATTTCCACCTCATCGCCTATTACCCGCCCGACCAATGCTTTTATAAATTCCGTTCCGATGTCCAGCGCCACCATGTAGTCACCGACAGGTCTGCCACCGCGTCTGGTTATTTCCGAAACTTTGGGCAATTTACCCTTTAATTTTTTGGCCTTTTCTAGAACCATAATCAGATTAGATTATACCACCTAACACCTGCATCGCCTGAACCTGCCAGCCAGCCAAGCCGGCTGCACCGTTCAGGCTTTTGGCGTATTGCGGCGTCAGAAACTCCGTTGCTCGTTCTCTGTATCTCAAATACAGCTCACTACGCTACTCGTTCCTTCCTTGCACTGCATCCAAATGCAGATGTTAGAAGATATTATTGTAAAACAGCCTTAACCCGTCTGACGCCAGCAGAGGAAGACTCCTCTTTAACAATTTTGAATTTTTTGCTGCCTTCACCGATTTGGCCGGTGTGCTCAACGTGCGGGCCGCCGCAGATCTCACGGCTGAACGGGCTGGCTGGGTCGCCGATTGTATAAACCTTAACTTTATCGCCGTATTTATCGCCGAACGCGCCTGAGGCAGTCTTTAAAGCATCTTCAGTCGGCTCCTCTTTCCAAGCCACAGGCAAATCTTCGGCGATTTTTTGGTTGACTATATCTTCAACCTGTTGCATCTGTTCCGGGGTTACTTTTTCCGGATGCGAAAAGTCAAAACGGGTGCGTTCGGCCGTAATGTTACTTCCTCTTTGAACTACATCAGGGCCTAAAACGTTCTTCAGGGCTTGGTACATCAGATGAGTAGTAGTATGCAGCTTAACGACCTCCTCCGAAGCATCGGCTAAGCCACCCCTGAACATCCCCTGCGCCGCCGTTCGGCTTCGTTCTCGCTGTTCCTCAAGCAGCTCATTAAATTTTTCATCAAAATCCGGTTCGAGTGCGAGATTATTTTTTCTGGCTTCTTCCTTGCTCAACTCAAATGGGAAACCATAGGTGTCATAAAGAAGAAAAGCATCCGAAGCCTTGAAGTAAGGATAGTGACTTTTCTGTAATTCTTCACGCAATCCCGTAACATTTAGTCTTTCAAATTCTCTCAATCCATGTCGGAGGGTTTGGCGGAAGATTTTTTCCTCTTTATCCAGGGTTTCTGCGACTTTGTCGCGATTTTTAGCTACTTCCGGAAAATCCTGGTAGTACAAATCGGCCACAATCGGCACGACTTTTTGGCATAAATCATGCTCAATGCCCAAATCGAAGGCAAATCTTACAGCCCGTCTAACTAAGCGCCTAAGAACATAGCCTTGCGTTTTATTGCTTGGCGTTACGCCATCGACAGCCAAAAAAGTCGCTGCCCGTAAATGGTCAGCTATCACTCGCATACTTTGCTGGTGCTCGGCATACTTTTTGCCGCCCAACTCTTCCAAACCGTTGATTATCGGTTTTACCAGGCTGATTTGGAATATATCCGGGTTATTGTCGCTGGCTGCTGCTAACCTCTCGAGTCCACCGCCGAAGTCGACGTTCGGATTCGGCAGTTTTTCAAAGCCGGTGGCGGTCTTTTTGTATGTCATAAAGACACTGTTGCCAATTTCTAAAAATCGACCGCAGCTGCAGTTGGGATGGCAGTTTTTACCGTACTTTTCGTCGTGGGGGGTACCAAAATCATAAAAAATCTCGCTGTCAGGCCCGCCCGGTTCACCAACTTGCATATTGGCCGGCTCGCCTTCGCGGCTCCACCAGTTGTAATGGGCGCCGTAAAAAAAAATCCGGCCGTCTTGCATGCCTTTTTTCACGCCGTCGGTGCCCGGTAGCTCAACTTCTCTGGCCTCAATTCCTGCCTCGGCAAACAACTTTTTATAAATCCCGGCGCTCTCAATATCTTTAGGGACACCCGTGGTTTCATCGCCTATAAAACAGGTAGCGTAGAGCTTTTTGGGATCAAGGCCGGCTGTGACTGTTAGGAATTCCCAGAACCACGGCAGCTGTTCTTGCTTGAAGTAATCACCCAGACTCCAGTTGCCGAGCATCTCAAAAAAAGTCGTGTGGCGGTTGTCGCCGACTTCGTCCATGTCTTCTGCTCTGAAGCACGTCTGGCTGTCCACCAGACGTTTACCCTCCGGATGCGGCTGGCCAAGCAGGTACGGAATCAGTGGCTGCATGCCGCTGCCGGTAAAGAGAGTTGTCGGGTCGTCCTGCGGGATTAATGAGGCTCGCGGAATCAACCTGTGATTCTTCATCACAAAAAAATTCAGGTATTTTTCCCTTATTTCCTGTGCCGTCATTATATACATAATACTGCATCCGGATGAGCAGCCCGAGCACCGAATTTACTTCGTGCCCGGCGCGATGAAAAACCGCGAAGGGGTTTCTCATAAGGCGTTAGCCGCTTATACGACTAGTCCACCGCCTAGGACTTTTTCACCGGAGTAAAAAACTGCTGATTGGCCTGGTGTTAGGGCGCGAACTTCTTCTTTTAGTTCCACGACCGCTGTCAAATTACTTAACTTGTTAAGCTTTTTTACTGGGACGAGTGGCGCACGGTGTCGTGTCCTGACAGATATCCTACCAGTCGGATCGTTTAGCCAATGAGCGTCCGCCAGTTTGATCTCACTACTCCAAAGCTTTTCGTCCTGCAAATCAGTCGTTACGTAAACCTCGTTTTTCTTCATGTCTTTGCCAGTGACGTAATACGGCAACCCGCCGCCAACACTCAACCCGTGCCTTTGGCCAATGGTATAGAAAGCGGCGCCTTCGTGATCGCCGACCACTTTACCGCTCTGATCGACGATTTTACCCGGTTTTTCAGCCATGTACTGACTCAAAAACTCTTTGATACCGACATTACCAACGAAACAGATGCCCATGCTTTCTTTGCGGTTGGCGGAAACCAGCCTATGCTTCTTGGCGATTGCCCTGACTTCTGGCTTAGTCAAATCACCCAGCGGGAAAAACACTTTAGATAAGGCTTTTCGGCTAATCCGGTAAAGGAAGTATGTCTGGTCCTTATTCTCGTCTTTTGCTTGCAAAAGACGAGAGCTGTGAGCTGTTAGCTGTGAGCTGTTAGCTCGCGCGTGTCCCACGCGGGCGTAGTGGCCGGTGGCGATAAAATCAGCGCCATCATTAACAGCCGTCTCGAGAAACAGCTTGAATTTAACTTCCTGGTTGCACATGATGTCCGGGTTGGGCGTGTGCCCGGCTTTATATTCTCGAACCATGTAGTCTACAACCTTGTGGCGGTACTGTTTTTCGAAATCATAGACCTTAAAATCAATCCCTAGTTGTACGGCTACCCTCTTGGCGTCTTGGTAGTCTTCTTTCCATGGACACTTTATGCCGGGCAGATCCTGGCTCCAGTTTTTCATGTAAACGCCAGTGACATCATAGCCCTGCTGCTGCAGTAGCAGGGCGGCGACACTAGAATCTACGCCTCCACTAAGGCCCACGAACACCTTCTTCATATCTGTAAATTATACCAGTTTAGGTTCATAGTTCGCAGTTCATAGTTAATAATGAGCCTATGAACTAAGAACTACCCACTAATCACTAGAACGGCCTTTCGCCCCTTCTGATTCGTGTTCTGATAACTTGAAGCTGATGTTTCTTGCCTAACCAGAATGAAGCCAACAACAGCGGTAAGGCGACCGCCAGAGAAATCAGCAGAATTCTGGTTGCAGACGTCGCCTGGGCAGCCGGTCGGGTTGTAGTAGTCTGTTGGATTGGCCCATTTCCAATACCTACCACCTGCAAAAAAGCCACTTGCCCTTTGGAATCACTGGCTTTGATAGTAATATTGTAAATCCCTGATTGGTTATAGATATGATTGAGTAGAACATCGCCGGCCGCGTCATTGCTTATGAGATCCAGTGACGATTTATCGCCCCAATCGACGCTTATAGCGAACGGCGGCGTGCCGCCGCTGATTGTAATTGGCCAGGTTAGTGTTTCGCCCGGCACGGCTCCGCGTTTAGCATAGGCCGTAGTCAGCGAAATGCGCGGCCCTGCGCCCGGCAAGCTGTCGTTGAACGTTACCGTTACGGTGTTGGAATCCGGGCTGGATTGGTTTAGAGCGTCAAACTGCCGGGCAACCAGGTCGTTGCGGCCGCTGAAAAGGTCAATTTGCAGTGAGTAGCTACCGCCAACGCATTGGACTGATCCGGCAAATACGCCGTTCTTAAAAACCTCTACCAACAGATTGTTCTGACAGAGCCCGGCCACAGTTATGGGTAATGTCGTGAACACCTGCCCGTTTGTAGGTTGACTTATTGTTGGCGCGCTGGTTGGCGGAGTCGATGGAATCGTACCTTCAACCCCAACGGCTCCTGAGTCCTGCTGAGTTTGCGCCAGCACAGGGCCGCCCAGAAGGACGAACGCAAAAAGAAAGCCGAGAATGTAGTATTTCATCCCCGGAAGAATTTTAGCCTTTGCGCCTATAGGCGCGTTTGCTCTCGTGACGGTAGTGGCGGTAGGCCCTGAAAACCAATAGTACCAAAAGTACAAGCACAGCGGTTATGGTAGCTGTCAGCCACAGGGGGATGTACCAGAAGGTTTTCTTGAGTGTCAAGACTTGCGAGCCTGAGCCATAGCTAACACTGGCTGTTACGGTGTAGCGTCCGATGGCGCCGACATTCTTAATATTGTTCTCAAATATACGGTTTGAGCTGGGCAAAATACTGGCTCGCGGGTTAGTGTTATTTAACTGGTAGGTATAGACTTCATTACCGGCCATGTTCCGAATTTCGACACTGCCAAAAGGTTTAACAAAACCGTTGCCCAAATTCCGCAGTTCGACGCCGATTTTTGTCGGCCTTTCAAAGAAAAGCGTGCCTTTTCTGTCACCCCTATAAACATGCAGAGCGGTAAGCTGCACTTGCTCCCTCAGATTTCCGGGCACACTAATCAGAACAATTGTGCCGACACTGGCCGAAAGAGACACTTCCCCGGGACCGGGGGCAGTTTCCCCAGCGGGTATGGCCTTGTAACGGATAATTCCAAAATAGGCCCCGGGGGCTGCGTCGCCGGGTATTTGAATGGCCAACGTAACTTTCTTTTGCTGGCCGACATCTAATGGCACGTCTTCTAGTCCCAGAACAAACTTACGGATACTGTTGGGGCTTATGTGGTTCGGTTCGGCGATGATTTTAGGATTGCCGGATACTCCGTCTGACTCAAAATCAGCGACGCTGGCTTGGGCAGTAATCTTATTAAGAGTTATGTTTTTAAGATTTATGTCGAGTTTATCGGCCTGCCCCGGCTTGAGCGTGAATTCGGACAGTACAGGCGAAATGCTTAAACCGCTGCCTGTTTGGTTCTGCGCATTTGCCGGCAATGCACTCACGACGGCCAGTATTAATATAGTGACCGCCGTTATCAATCGTTTTAGTGTGTGCACTTTTATCTCCGTAGTTTCAAACTTAAGCTTAGTATAGCAAAGCCCCTGCCAAATCAGAACGTAGCTGTGGCTAAGTAAGTAAACGTGCTGGCGTAGACGCCGGGCGGCTGTGACGAACTGACATTGACGATATACGACACGGTCATCCGGTTATAGTCACTGGGAAGTGTGCTTTGGGCGATGGAATCACCAGAAGTGTATTTAAAGAGATTCGGCGTGTTGTAATTAGCAGTCGGCGTACCCGAGCCCGAGCCAAAAGGGTCAGTACCAACATTCGGGTTCGAATTGTCGCGCAGGTTGATACCGAACTGGCTATTCCCCGGGAAGCTCGGAGTCTGTGAAGACAACGCCGTAATGGCATTATTGCCTGATGTCATGGTGGTGCCTTGGACATACGTTGTGTAGCCGCTGATGGAATTGGTGCCGACAGAAAATTGCGAAGTGCCAAACCTGACACTACTGGTAGATAAGGTGCCAAGATTAACACTATCGCCAGAAGTTGTAGAGCAGTCCGGTGCCACGGTGATAGCCACGCAGATTTGCAAGAATGGAGGCACATTAGCTCCGATGTTGAATGGCAACACTGTGGCAAACGCTACGGCTCCGTTATCTATGAACGCACCGCTACCATCTATTGAAGCGTAGGTCGTAATGCGGACGTAAATGGATTGACCAGCGGTTGAGGGGTTTGTGACATTGGCGATAACATATTGGCTGGGGACAGTTGCGGCAACAGCCGGCGTTCGAGTTAGTACTAGTCTATTATTCGTGGTGTTGATGCCGTCTACACTAAATCCGGTATTACCGCTTTGTGAAGAGATGCTGGCGCCTGTTACATCTACGCCAGCTGGAGCGCTACAAGGGTAATCAAAAACCGGTGAGGTGCAGTATTGAAAAGCTAGAGAGCCAGTTGAGCTGGCTGACGCATAAGTAAAATTAAAGGTGTGCGTAGCCGTTGCTGAAGGCTGTGGGGTCGATACCAACATCGAGCGATCGGTCAGCTGCAGGGCCTGAACCAGGCTGACTGATATCGTAATCGCCATAATAATTAATACAGTCAGCAATGACAATAAATACTGCGTTTTTATTTTACGCATAAGCTTATTTTAACCGCACAAAGGTTTTTTCGGAATTTTCTAATATGTAGCTACTGCCACAAAATCGGCTTGGGCTGTGTAGGCACCGAACGGCGTGGTTATAGATGGTGTGCTCGCAAAGTGCATCATAAGGACTTCATCATCAACTACTTTAGTTGCACTTCCTGTAGAGCTAGCAATTTGGTCGAACGTGCCGGTTTCGTCCCAAGCGAAGCCTTCGTCAGTGATGTCCGAGCCGTATGTATTATCACCACGACCATCATAGTCAGCATTTCGCACCAAATTATAAGTACCCGTCGCAAATACACATGAGTAACTTGTAGTGCTGCCACAGTTAATTCCCGCAACTGTCATTCCGAACTCCTCTGTACCAGCTACAAAAGTCGATTGTGTTGTACCTGCAGC
>DATCIS010000005.1:0-3911 GCA_036507655.1 Saccharimonadales bacterium (SeqCode) | reverse complement strand
CGCTTGTGTTGATGATTCTATCTATCGCCATAGCTCGACCTTAATAGAGCGCCGCTTCTTTGGGCATTTTGGAACCCTGTAGAATTTTGATGACCTCATCGGCTTCAATTGCTTCCTTCTCCAGTAGCGCATTTTTAAGTTTTTCCAGTTTGTCCTTATTGGCCTTCAGAACAACCCTAGCTCGCTGCGCTGCTTCTTTGATTAAGTTCTCTACTTCGTCATCAATAAGTTTGGCGGTATCGTCTGAATACTGGCGTTCATGTACAAGCCTCTCCAGCATAATTCCCTCATCGGTATGGAATACTTGGTCGCGCAGAGATTTGCCCATTCCTTGATTAACCACCATATCGCGCGCCAGTTCAGCCGCTTTTTGTAAATCTGAGCCGGCGCCGGTGGTTACTCTGTCCGGTCCATAAATCAGCTCTTCAGCCACCCGGCCGCCAAGCATCCGCGCCAGTACATCTTTGTATTCAATAATGCTGTGATAGCTCTTATCCTCCGGCGGGATGAACCAGGTCACGCCGCCGGTCGAGCCACGAGAGATGATCGTCACTTTATGGACCATGTCAGAGTCAGGCAACACGTGGCCAACCACGGCGTGGCCGGCCTCGTGATAAGCTGTCAGCTCTTTCTCTTTCTCGGTCATCACCTTGCTCTTGCGCTCTGGGCCTATGGCCACTTTTTCGAAGGCAGCCACCACATCGTCGTTTTCTATGACTTTGCGGTTATGGCGTGCTGCAATAATGGCCGCTTCGTTGGCGATGTTTTGCAAATCCGCGCCGCTGCTGCCGGCACTTTTAGCTGCCAACGAATCCAAATCGACGTCTTTGCTGAAAGGCTTTTCTTTGAAATGGACTTCCAAAATCTCTTTACGGGCTTGGCGGTCGGGTAGTTCAATGTTGACGCGTCTATCAAATCGCCCGGGACGCAACAGCGCCGGGTCAAGCACGTCTGAGCGGTTGGTAGCCGCCAGCACTATAACGTTCTGCCCCTGTTCAAAACCGTCCATCTCTACCAGAATCTGATTTAGGGTCTGTTCGCGCTCATCATGACCGCCGCCCATACCGGAGCCGCGGCGGCGGCCAACGGCATCAATCTCATCTATAAAAATGATACACGGGGCGTTTTTCTTGGCCTTATTAAATAAATCACGCACGCGGGAAGCACCCACGCCAACGAACATTTCCACGAATTCCGAACCGCTTATGCTAAAGAACGGTGCATTGGCTTCACCGGCCACCGCCCTCGCCAACAGGGTTTTACCGGTACCTGGCGGCCCCACCAGCAATACACCCTTCGGAATCCTGGCGCCAACGCCTTCAAATTTCTTCGGGTACTTAAGGAATTCAACGATTTCCTCAAGATCCTGCTTGGCCTCCACGGTATCGGCTACTTCGGCAAAGGTAATACGGCCCTTTTCGTTTCCGTAAAGCCGCGCCCGGCTTTTGCCAAAGCTCAACGCTTGGTTGCCTTGACCTTGGGCACTGCGGAACATCAGTATCAATATGGCAGCGATGATAATCACCGGTAATACGCTCACCAGCAACTGGCCCCATATACTGTTCGTGCCGCCCGATTCCGGCTTGACGGCCACCTCGGTCTTGTCTTGTTCTAAGCCCTGCTCGTAAATACTTGAGCCGGGTTCTTTGAATGATTTTTGCGTCGGTTGGCTGTCTCCCTTACGGGTGACTTCAAGTTCATTGCCTTCGATGGTTATTTTCTTAATTTTGCCGCTGTTAGCATCGGAGACAACTTGAGAGAAGGGGATTGTCTTGAGCGGAGAAGGTTGATTAAAAGCCGACCAGACAACCAAACCGAATAGAATAATCAGCGCGATGAACCCGGCGTTCTTCCACCTATTCAAACGGTTATTGCCGCTCGGTTCTCCACCACCTAAGCGGAACTGTTTCCTATCCATACTCCACCATTATAACCTAAGTGTTTGACACCTCACTTAAGAAGTGCGGCAGTTTGGCTTATTTCGAGGTTTACTCCTTTGATGATGTCGTGTTTGGTGCCGGCTTTAGCGGTTTTAATAGCTACTACCAGTCGCTCAATTGTTTTTTTATCAAATTCTCGGATCTTGTTCTGCCGCAAGAAGTGCATCAGAACCTCACGGGCAATTTCCATTGGCAGGGCGACAAAACCGGTTCGTTCAATCGCTTTCCCTTTGACTAGTTTTTGCGACAAATTCTCAATCTCTTGATTGATGGTCCGATTCATGACGCCCAATTTTTGGATTTTTCGCAAGAATTGCCGGCGTTGAGTTGCGCTAAGTTTGGCTACGATTCTTCGCCTGATAAAGTTGCGCAGGTACCTCTCGTCTTTGTTTGTCGGGTCTTCCCGCCATTCCAATTTGTGCTCTTTGGCGTACGCCAGGATATCATTCTTAGACAAATGGAGTATAGGGCGCATAATATCGGGGTTTTCGGTAATAGCCGTTAGGCCGCGGCGGCCGGTGCCGCGCAAAATGTTCAAAATCGCCGTTTCTATCAAATCATCTTGATGATGGGCAGTAATGATGCCCTCGGCCTGATGCTTTTGTTTTATCTTATCCAGAAATCGGTAGCGGGCATCCCTAGCCTGCTCTTCGCTGGCATTAGGGCCTAATTTGCCGTAGCCTACCTCAAACTTCATCTGGTGCTTGGATGCTGTTTTACGGACGAATTCCTCATCCTTATCTGAATCGGGCCTAATGCCATGGTTAAAATGCGTCACCACCAAATCTAAGCCCGACCGTTTGGCCAATAAGTCAAGAAGGGTAATCGAGTCGACCCCGCCCGACACCGCCACCACATATTTCCCCTTAGGTATATCTACCTTCACGACTTACATCGTATCAAGTAAAATTATAAGAGAGAACCAAGCCAGGGTAGCTCAGTTGGTTAGAGCGCAGGACTCATAAGCCTGAGGTCGCGAGTTCAAATCTCGCCCCTGGTACCATTCTCCAGTTTAAAAAAATCTTATTCGAGGTCGTTCAAGATCTCGTCTATGGCTAGTACTTGTGGGTCGGCAGTAGTCACAACCTCGTAGGCCAAATCGCTCATTATTTTTTTCCTTTTTTTGTTTTTCTAGACCTTTTTCTTTATCAGTCTTACGTAACATTATACACATTTTTGCAAATAACGCAAGTGTTTTTTCGGTGGACAAATACGAGCCGTTGTGTTTTACTACTTTCGACAGGATCTTATCTGTTCTTGTGAGAAGAAACGACCTTTAAATCGGCTCGGTGTTCGCTCATAAAGAAGATTAAGGGTCGTTCCTGCGCACAACAACTAATAAGAGGTTCAAGATGTACAAACTATTTGTAGGTGGACTACCGTTTTCTACCACTGACGATGAGTTGAAAGAGCTGTTTGCCGCCCACGGCGCAGTGGCTTCAGCTTCAGTCGTCCGTGACCGCGACAGCGGCCGTAGCAAGGGCTTTGGCTTCGTCGAGTACGAAAACGACGAAGAGGGCAAGAAAGCCCAAGAAGCCCTCAACGGCAGTGAATTCGGCGGACGTACGATTACCGTCGACGTGGCCCGTCCAAAAGAAAACAACCGCTAAACTAGCGATTTAAACAAGAAAAAACGCCCATAAACTGGGCGTTTTTTCTTGGTAGCGGGGGTGGGATTTGCACCCACGACCTCGTGGTTATGAGCCACGCGAGCTACTACTGCTCCACCCCGCGGCGATACGAGCCGGCCTGAGCAATGTCTGGGGGCTACGTCGATACTTATTCTAATCTGTTATAAGGTATTTGTCAATCTAGGGCATTGTGATATAGGACTTACGCGTTTGGATGTAAAACAAGGAAGTGGCGAGGAACGGACTGAGGCGTATTTAACATACAGTAAAGAAGTACCGCAGCCGCTGACGCAGTTATACGCCAAAAGCGCCGACGGTGCAGCCGGCTGTGCTGGCTGGC
>DATCIS010000004.1:0-6503 GCA_036507655.1 Saccharimonadales bacterium (SeqCode) | reverse complement strand
GATACGGCGTGAGTCGGGGTTGGTTTTGATAGTATCAATAGCCTTTTTTAGCTGGTCGACGTGATTACCGTCTGGCGTCGGCCAATTGCGCCACTGGTAGCCATAAACCGGGCCGAGCTCGCCCCATTTTTTAGCGAAAGCATCGTCTTCTTTAATCTTTTGAGTGAATTCGGCGATGCCTTGCTTCCATTCATCACTATTGCTGTCAGGTACCAGTTTTTCATGACTCTGCAGGTAGTGCTTATACGGCCAGTCATCCCAGATATGGACGTCGTTATCGACCAGGTATTTGATGTTAGTGCTGCCTTTTAAAAACCAGATCAGCTCATGGATGATGCCGCGAGTAAACATCTTCTTGGTCGTCAGAAGCGGAAAACCCTCGCTTAAATCGAACCGTAACTGCCGGCCAAATACGCTGATAGTGCCAACACCCGTACGGTCGGATTTTTTAACCCCGTTGGTCTTAATGTCTTGCAAAAGCTCCAAATACTGCCTCATCTCAACTCAATTTTACATCACGCCTGCATCGTAAATTGTCGTATTTTTTGTGTAAGCCCAGCACTTAACATCGAGACCAGCCACGGAGTGGCTGCTAGTAATATAATTGCTCGAATGCTAAGTGCTGGGTAAACTTAAGGGTAATGGGTGGTTATGATGGATCAGTTTGTTGAGACGCTCAAGGCGCGCGGATTTGAGGGTGAGGCTGATATTCGCGAGGAAACGTTGGAGTTTTACAGCCATGACGCCTCTTTGTTTGAGCTGAAGCCGCAAATGGTGGTTTATCCAAAAAACACCAAAGACTTACAAAGGTTGGTAGTTTCAACCTATTTTTGCCGCCACGATACCCCAAATCTTTCTCTAACAGCTCGCGCCGCCGGTACATGTATGTCCGGGGGCGCCATAAACGAATCGGTGGTTATCGACTTTACGCATTACTTCAAGAAGATTGAAAACGTAACTGCGACCAGTGCTCGTGTTCAGCCTGGCGTGCTTTACCGTGAATTCGAGAAAGCAACGCTGTCTAAAGGATCGCTGATGCCAGCGTTTCCGGCTTCAAGGGATTTGGCGGCCGTCGGCGGAATGGTGGCCAACTTCGCCGGTGGAGAGAGGTCGCTGGAATATGGAAAAATTGACAACTTCGTTAAAAAACTTCAAGTTGTCTTAAGCGACGGCATGGTTTATGAACTAAAACCGCTTGATAAAAAGGAATTAGCTGCCAAAAAGGCCCAAAAAGGTTTCGAAGGCGAAATCTACCAACAGATATTTGAGCTGCTCGATAAGAATTACGACAAGATCAAGGCCGCCAAGCCTAAAGTGACCAAAAATTCAACCGGTTATAACCTTTGGGACGTTTGGGACCGAGATAGCGGTATTTTTGACCTGACAAAGCTGTTTGTCGGCTCACAAGGCACCTTAGGACTTATAAGCGACATTGAGTTTAAGCTGGTGAAGAAAGAGCCTCATTCGGGGGTCTTGGTCTGTTTTATGAAGGACGAAAAACGATTAGGGGAGCTTATAAACACTGTTCTGGCGACCAAACCCGCTAGCTTTGAAGCCTTTGATAACTACACGCTGATGCTGGCTATCAAATTCTTCCCGTATTTTCGGAAAAAGTTGGGCTGGGGAGGGCTTATAAAACTGGGATTCCAGCTTCTACCTGACGCTCTGCTACTACTCAGAGGTATTCCCAAGATGGTCCTGTTAATCGAATACACGGGAGACACTGCAGAAGAAGTTAAGCAAAAAGTGCACGCTATGCGCCAAACGCTTGAACCCTTCAATCTAGAAGCCATGGAAGAAGATGAAACTGAGGCTAAAGCCTGGAAATTCCGCATAATGCGCCGCGAGAGCTTTAACCTGCTACGTAAGAAAGTACACGACAAGCACACAGCGCCGTTTATAGACGATTTTGTAGTGCCGCCGCCTCATCTGCCTGAATTCCTGCCCAAACTGCGCAGAATAGTCAAGAAATATAATCTGATGGCCACACTTGCAGGTCATATGGGCGACGGCAACTTTCACGTTATTCCATTGATGAAAATTGAGGATCCGCGCGAGCGGGCCAAGCTTGAGCCGGCAATGAAAGAGGTAAATGAGTTAGTTTTAAGCTATGGCGGCAGTATATCTGGCGAGCATAACGACGGCATGATTCGTGGCCCGTGGCTGGAAACTATGTATGGTAAAGAAGTGGTTAAACTATTCAAAGAAACAAAGAAAATTTTTGATCCTCATAATATCTTCAATCCGCATAAGAAAACCGATTCTGATTGGGACTTCAGCATGAGCCATATTCGCAAGCATTTTTAGGCTTGCCTTCCCATAACCACCTCCCAAACCGCTCACGCGCGGACGGTAGGCTGTCTGAGCTGCAAAGAGATATTATCGCATCTCCACAGCCTACCGGCCCGGCTCCACTTGGGGGTAAGGTTAAGTTTAGCCGGAGGTTGTGTAGCAATCTTTACAGCTTAAAAATGACTATCTTAAGAATGGGAGGGCTTTGGCGACGGAGGTTTTGAGCCACCAGCGGCGGAAGCCCCAAACCTGGTGCTCGTCAACCAATGCAACGCCGAATAAAATCAAAGCGTAGATTAGATGATCGTCTAAGACCGGCGTATTAACCGGCCAGAGCAGAGCGGTCCACATCAGGACCAGCATTACTATGCCGATGAAGGCTGCTGAGCGGACGAAAATCCCAAACAGAAGGCCAACGCCCACAAAAAGTAGGCCGAGCATAAACAACCAATCTACCCAAGCCACACCGGCTAAATTATGATAAAAGTCAGAGAATGGGCCAGTTACCGCATTGTTCAGGAAGCCGGTTGTTGGCGAACCGCCATTAATCCAGGCATCGCTGCAGTTGACTGTGACGTCACCGGATACCCTGTCTTTACAAGTCGCGAAACCGAGACCTAATAGTTTGTCAAAAAATGCCCAGAGAAAAATAAATCCTAAACCAAGCCTGAGCAGGGCCCATACGTACAGACTGCCGTCGGCTATGTGTTTCTTAAGAGCCATTGTTCCCACCTTTTCTTTTATTTAACTAACTAAAATGCTAGCGCCTTTTGTAGCTCTTGGCAAGGGGGGATGTTTATAAATCGGCAGCCGATTCTTTGGCCAGTTTCTTGTGGCTGGCGACAATTCCTATCGAGACGATTCCCAAGTAAAGCAAGCCGGAGACACAAACAGATAGTAAAGAGGCGTGAGCGACAAATGCTAGTACCCCGCCGCTGATAAGGGTGGCCGCGATAAAGCCATATACTCCGTAAATCCTGGCCTTTGAAGGGGAAAGGAAAACATAACCGGTGTAAATAAGGCTGGAAATGGCAATCGATACGTGTAAAAGCACCAGCATGTCAGTAAAAGTATATCAGCTACGGCAATACTGGCCCAACCGCTACCATTAAGCACATTCCGAGCAAGACAACAAGAGAGAACTTAAACACTGCTTTGGCCCACTGTTCGCTATCTGTTGCCGTAAAACCCCGCATTACAATCTGAAGCCAAATTAGGCCCAGAAACAACATTACCGTTAGATAGATATAGCCCGTATAACCCTCCCATTTCAGTAGGCTGACGGCAAATATAAAGAGAGCGGTAAAAACTAGCATATACTTTTTGGTGACTTGCAACCCCCGGCGGACTGGTAAGGTCGGAATTCGGGCGGCTTTGTAATCCTTTAGTCTATAAATAGCGATGGCGTAGAAATGAACCATTTGCCACCCGAGCATCATTAAAAATAGGATTAAAGCGGCCAGATCCAGTTTCCCGGTATAGGCTGTGTAGCCGGCGACAATTGATGCACCGCCGGGGACTGTGCCAATTAGAGTGCTGTATACGGTATGGCGCTTGGCATAGCCATAAACTGCCACATACCAGAAATAGGCCGCAGCAATTAATCCGATTGTTAACCAATTTGTATATAGCAACAACCAAAAACCCAGCAGTCCCAGTGCGGTTGCGTAAATAATACTGGCGCGGGCAGAGATTTGGCCGCTTGGTAACGCCCGCTTTTTGGTACGCGCCATTTTTTGATCAAGATCTTTATCGATATAGTTATTGAGAACATTCGCCGAGCCTATTATCAAAGTTAGCCCGCCTAGTAGGTAAACAGCCAGCCACAAATAAAACCACTTTCCGAGAACAAACTCGGAAGCGAACAAAAAGCCGGCCAGCGCTGTCAAAACATTAGTGAGGGTCCGTTCCGGTTTGGCTAAACCGTAATAGCTTTTAAGGGGCTTACTGATGGAGTTGAAAGCCTTCATCCTCGATAATGTATGTTTCAGTTTGCTCGGGCGACGTTCCGTGCCCACCGCGGTAATTCAAATTCGCCATAATCCAAAGTGAGCCAAACACCAAAACGATGACTATGGTCGCCGCGAAGGTCAAGACGATTAGGTTCCAACGGGGCTTGGATTCGCGTCCCAGATGTAGGAAAAAAACCAGCTGCGTAAATAACTGAACTATAGCTAGAGCCGCGATCCAAGCCAACAAGAAGCCCTCTGAGAGCAGTTGTCTATCGGAATCGACGTAGCGCCAAACTAGCAGAAATGCCGCCAGAGTCAGGCTCAGCGAGAAGATATAGCCGGCGATATAGTTCTTCGCGGTAAGCTTATCTTTCATCTGATAATCCCCATTAGGTAAACGATGGTGAAGATAAAGATCCAGACAACGTCAAGAAAATGCCAAAAAAGACTCAACATCGTAATCTTTTTAAGGCTGCTTTTGAACAAACCGCCTCTGTAAATTCGGATCAAGAGAGTGCTCATCCATACCAAGCCGGCTGTAACGTGGGCTCCGTGGGTTCCAACTAGTGTAAAGAAAGACGTTAGAAAGGCACTACGGCGCCAACTGTTACCTTCCTGATATAGGTGGATGAACTCTCTTATCTCTAGTGTTAAGAAGGCCGCTCCCAAGAGGAATGTTATAGACAGCCATACTAGAACCATTTGCCTGTTGCCCTGCCGGGCGGCCAGCCAGGCCAGGCCGACACTGAAGCTGCTAGTCAGAAGTATCAGAGTTTCGGCCAGGACGAACGGTAAACTGAATATCTCCTGGCCCGAGACTCCACCAAAGGTGTTATTTCTTAGCACCGCAAACGTGGCGAACAGGCTGGCAAACAGCACAGCATCCGTCATTAAATACACCCAGAAACCGAAAACAGTTTTTGACTCAACCGCCTGCTGTCTACTGTCTCCTATCTGCTGCTCTGTCATGCGTACCTTCTCCTGATGGCGGCTTCAACTTTGGCTACATCGGCTGCCGGGAGTGTGTATTCATTTCTTTCGCCCAGAGATCGCAACACTAAACAACCAACTATTGCCAGAAAACTTAAAAGAGCCAGCCAGTAGATGTGCCAGACTATCGCAAACCCTGCAGCGAAGGCAAAACCCGAAATTATCAGCGCTAGCGGCGTGTTTTTGGGAATATGGATAGGTTGGTATGGCAGACGAAGTTTTGCTTGCCGGCTTTGCTTGGCTGCCCAGAAGGCATCGCGCTCGGCAGCCAGAGGTATATGTGCGAAATTATAAAACGGCGGCGGCGAGGCGGTTGACCACTCCAGCGTCCGTCCGTTCCAGGGGTCGCCCGTGGTATCCAGATTGGCCTTTCGTTGCTTTAGGCTTACATATAATTGCAAAGCTTGGATAGCGATACCGGCGCCAATAGCTACTACCCCTAGCCCGGCGACGATAAACAGCGGCTGCCAGCCAAGCGAGGCGTCATAACTATCCAGCCGGCGGGTGGCGCCCATTAGCCCTAAGATATAAAGGGGTATAAAGGCCAGCAGAAAACCGACAAACCAGCACCAGAAGGCATATCTTCCGAGTCGCTCGTTAAGCTTGAAGCCGAAAATTTTCGGGAACCAGTAGATTAGACCGGCAAAGAAGCCAAAAACTACCCCGCCGATAATCATCGTATGGAAGTGGGCCACCAAGAATAAGCTGTTGTGCAGCTGGAAATCGGCCGGCGGTATCGCCATTATAACGCCGGCTACGCCGCCAACCGTGAAGGTTGCCACAAAGCCCATAAACCACAGCATCGGCGTAGCAAATCGAATACGGCCGCGATACATCGTAAACAGCCAATTAAAAATCTTGACGCCGGTTGGCACCGCGATGGCCATCGTCATAATGCCAAAGAAGGCGTTAACATTGGCTCCGGCCCCCATCGTAAAGAAATGGTGCAACCAGACGATGAAAGACAAAAAGACAATTGCCCAGATTGCCCAGACCATAGATCCATAGCCGAACAGGCGCTTGCGTGAAAAAGTCGGAACGATTTCCGAAAAAACGCCGAAGGCCGGCAGGATAAGAATATAGACTTCCGGGTGCCCCCAGGCCCAGATAAGATTGACGTACATCATCGGGTTGCCGCCGAAATCGGCTGTAAAAAAGTGCATACCGAGCGTGCGGTCAAGTGCCAGCATTGTCAGGGTTGCCGTCAGTATCGGGAAGGCGAAGAGTATTAACACCAAGCTGCCCAGGACGCTCCAGCAGAACATCGGC
>DATCIS010000003.1:0-2345 GCA_036507655.1 Saccharimonadales bacterium (SeqCode) | reverse complement strand
GGTCCCAGGATTGTGCTAATCAGTGACGGGCCAGCCGGGGCTTACGTTAGTGAGGGCGTGACTCGCTGGAAGATGCCTATCTACCCCGATCCTAAACCCCCATACGACCGAACCGGCGCCGGTGATGCTTTTAGCTCAACTTTTGTGGCGGCTCTAATGCACGGAGCCGATGTGCCGACAGCCCTGCTTTGGGCGCCTATCAACGCCATGAGCGTGGTCCAAAAAGTTGGCGCTCAAGCTGGCCTGCTCGATCAGCGCGGGATCGACCATTACTTGCGCCGAGCACCATCTAGTTACCATCCGGAAAGGTTAACTAGGTAGCAATAAAGTGACAAAACTGTTGGCTAAAGTCCTGGACATACCCGAGTCGGCTTATAACCGGCTAATTGGACGACTGGAAGAAATAAGCGGTTACCCAAGCGAAGATATTCGCCTATCGTCTGAGATTGCCGCTGATTGTGCCAAAAAAATAGTCTCGCTTGGTTTGGACCCTAGTGACACTAACGCCGAAGAGCTCTACCACGGCCTACAAACCCGGTACAACCAGTCCGCCCAGATCTTTGCCAGAAGCATTGGTGAAGGCAGTGAAATGGCGGTGGCCGATAGGTATGGCCTGCTCAGCCAGGTCTTGGGCGCAATCCACTGTGGTAAAACCTGGGCCCTAAAACCAGCGGCGGTAAAAAAACTTTTAATAAAGAATCAACCCAAACGAACGATGAAAAAATTGGGTTATCGGTCGCTCGATTCGTTGCTCAAAAGAGAGGAGGCGCGCCAAGTGCTGGCTATCGCTTGGCAGTTGGAATCATCACATTGGCAGTCACTACTAAACCGCATGGTGGCCAAACTTCCGCCAAGTTCGGTGACTTTGCAAAAGGCTAAGATTGCTTTTGCCAGCCCAAAGCTGTGGGAGAACAGCAAAACCAGTCGGCCTCTCGTGGCCGTTCGACCACAAGTTGGCTTGGTATTGGTTTGGCCCAATAATTATGCAGCCAATATCTCTTCACTTGGAGTTGCGGCCCTTGCCGACGAAGCTTTGAGCAATCTTTATGGCCGATCAACTTGTTTGCACATGCATCATATGAGCGGAGATTTTACTAAAATATCTGCCAAATGTTGGCAAGAACACTCATCCCAGGCACTGGAGTTAGCTGGCCAGCCAATCTCTTGGAACGCTATCTGGCGGTATTTACTAAAAAACGACGCCGACAACAGTCTGGCTGAGCAGTCCGATCCATTGTCCGAGATCGACCCTCTCGATACCTCCGGGCAAGAGAGTTACTTGGACCATCTTCATCCGGAAGTTGGCTGGTGGTCGGATTGCGCGCATCTGGTGTACACCGATAAAACCGGCCAGGTAACTTCGTTAAATATGGCTGACGTGGCCGTTAATTACCTTCGAGGATCGGCTTTTTCTGACCAAACCTCCAGTCACGCCCGAGCTCGTCTGGAAGACGAGCTGATTGATCGGTATCTGTCACACCAGGGGGTTGCTAAGTATGTCTTTAGCCACCTGGCCGGTGGCAGCGCACTTGAGGCTCAAAAAGTAGTACCAATTGACAGTAAGCTTAAGATGAAGCTTAGCCACCGAGCAGGAACGGCCTAATCATGAGTAAAACAGGCAAGTACCAGATATGTGTATCCGGGGCTGCCAAAGGCGAGACGGTGGAGCACGGGAGACAGTTAGCCGAAGGTTTGGGCATAGCCATAGCTAAGGCAGGCCATACACTACTAACTGGGGCGACGACCGGTTTGCCCGAATACGCTGCCGAAAGCTATAAGGGGGCAGGTGGGCGAGTGAGCTTAGGTATCAGTCCAGCAGCCACCAAAGTGGAGCACATCATCAAGTACCGGTTGCCAACCAAACCCTATGACTTAATTTTGTATAGCGGACTGCACTACGTTGGCCGGGATGCTCTACTGATTAATTCAGCCGATGCCGTGGCTTGTGTTGGTGGCCGGATGGGTACCTTGCATGAAATAACCATTGCTCTAGAAACCGAGACACCTGTTGCCATTCTAAACGGGGCTGGAGGGATTAGCGACGAAATCAACAATCTATTAACCATTTTGCCCAATGCCGATAAGAGTTTGATAATTGCCGATACCGACCCCGACAGACTAATTGAAAAACTAACCAAGGCCCTCGACGAACGGCACAAGGAGTATACCGAGGTGTATTCGGGCTAAAAGAAGAGAATAATGGCTATAAAAAAAGGACACAACAACCAAGGATTCAATATCGTCCATATTCTACTGGTCTTGGGCATTGCCGGAGTAGCTGGATTTATAGGTTGGTATGTATGGCAACAAAGCAGTGAGTCCAGCGGTTCTTCTGAAGAAATTTG
>DATCIS010000002.1:0-17934 GCA_036507655.1 Saccharimonadales bacterium (SeqCode) | reverse complement strand
CAGTCAAAATAATTTATTTCGATTTCACTCCAGTAACAGGCGAAATTCCGACTGGTGCGATGCTGCTAGAGGAAGCTAAACTTTATACCGATGGCGGTTCACGGGGAAACCCGGGAGAGTCAGCCTGTGCTTATGCCATCTCTAAAATGGATGGAACTGTTGTAGAAAAAGCCGGGTTTTACATCGGTATAGCTACCAATAACCAGGCCGAGTACTACGGCCTCAAACAGGGGCTTGAGCGCTGCCGCGACCTGGGAATTAATAAAGTAACTCTTTATTCCGACAGTGAGTTGGTGGTCAACCAGATGAATGGTAAGTATAAGGTCAAAAACCAGGAGCTGGCGCCACTGAATCAGGAGGTCAAAGCCATATCTGATTCGTTCGAGAAGGTCACCATCGTTCATGTGCCACGCGAGCTCAACAAAATCACCGACTCCGAAGTTAACCGCATCCTAGACCAACAGGAAAAAGCTCGCCATCGAAAATCTTCGGGACGGTGAGAAAAACAAGATGGTCATTCATCGCTCAAAATAGGTGAATCTGCGGAACTCCCTTCGGTCGGCCTAAAGGCTGGTCCTCGATTCTGCCTATTTCTCACTTTTCGCTCCCTCTGTTTGCTCGAGTGTTTTTCAAGAAGCAGCCATGCTTAACCAAAAGAAAAGCCTCCGGCGTAACGTCCCGGAGGCATGGGGCCTTGCGGCCCAACGGTGGAGGTTAAGCAGGTGTGATATTGAACACACCAGCCCTGGTGTCAGGATTGTAAAGAGCACCGAAGTGCTTGCCGGACAGTTCTGGATCTTGGCTAGAAATCTGTCCTCTGACAGAGAATGGATGCTGACCCGTCTGACGCTCTACGCAGTCGATCTGGACTTGCAACAAGCGACCAACCCTTCGGCCATATCCAGGTTGTCCAGTTACCGTGAAGACGCAATCCAGCCCAGGCTCTTCCTCTCTTTCTCGGAAGAGTGCCTTAATCAGCGTCCAGGTGCCGGGGCCGGCGAGGATGTCTAGGTACTGGTTAAACGGAAGTGCCATAACGGCTTACCTCCTATGTACGTCTCCAGGAGGGAGCTGGAGAACCTCCCTTGTCACCAGAGGTGACGACCTATCCATACAGATAGGGATTATCCTTATATTATACCTCTTTTGTATCTAAAAGTCAATTATGCTACTGCTTAAAAAACGCTGGTAAAAAATAAGCATTTGTGCTATGGTAACAGTGGTCGGACTGATAGTTGGTCGCTGAGTCCCTAAAGGACTCAGAGGAAAGTCCGGACAGCACATGGCAAGACAGTTGCTAACGGCAACCGGGAGCAATCCTAGGGAAAGTGCCACAGAAACGATACCACCAAGCCCCTAAAGGACTTGGAAAGGGTGAAAGGAGTGGGCCCTCCTTTGCGAGGGATAAACCCGTCGCAATGGCGGGTGAAAGTAAGAGCCCACAGCGACCGCGTGTGAGCGCGGGAGGAGGTAAACCCTGTCTGCTGCAAGGAGATATGTCGCATACGAGCAGCCTGCTCGCGGCTATCACAAAGAAACCCGCTTGAGGCTATCGGCAACGGTAGTCCCAGATAGATGGCCAACCACTGACAGAATCCGGCTTACGTCAGCCCGACCACCTAAAAACTCCTCGGATGAGGAGTTTTTAGTTACACAACAGAGGTGAAATAGCGTGAGCGTTGTTGACTTTTAGGAGTAAAAGAGGTATAATAAGGGGATAATCCCTATCTGTATGGATAGGTCGTCACCCCTGGTGACAAGGGAGGTTCTCCAGCTCCTTCCTGGAGATGTACCTGAAAGGAGTGGTCGTATGGCCACTGAAAAGCAGTACAGGATTGTGAGGGGACCCTCTGAACTGGGCTTGATGTTCGCTCTGTTCGACAAGGAGCGTGGTGCGAGGCAAGTCACCTTCGTCATCGACTGCTCTCCCGACTCCTTTCCGGAACTGCCGGTTGGCGTCGAGGTAACACAGTTGGTCAATGACGGGGCCAGCAATTGGCTCGTTAGTGGTACCGATGGAGTGGACAAGCCCTACCGGGCTTACTACAACAGCCACAAGCGTGAGGGTACCTTCGCGTTCGCGAATACGACTCTCGTCTCTCGGCACAACTCCATTTTCGACTGAACTCTTTCAGGACTGGGAGGCGCGCTAAAAGCGCGCCTCCCGTAAGACCCAACTGGGTCTTTTTTATTTAACTTTTGCTGCCTTAACTACTTCTTCGAAGGCCTTGGGCTCATTGACGGCTAACTCGGCGAGGATTTTACGGTCTAAAGAGATATTGGCCTTCTTCATTCCATTAATTAGCCGGCTGTAGGTAGTGCCGTGACTACGCGCGGCGGCGTTGATTCGGGCGTTCCAGAGCTGGCGGAAGGTGCGCTTACGGTTACGGCGGTCGCGGTAGGCATATTGCAAAGATTTTACAGCTGCCTGTTTGCCCGATCTAATAGTCCGGCTGCGGGCGCCGATGTAGCCACGCGTGGCTTTGCGGATCTTTTTGTGCTTTTTATGAGCAGCAACACCTCGTTTGGCGCGCATTATAAGTCTCCTCGCAAAGCCACGCGAGCTAAGAGCTGAGAGCTAAGAGCTGAGAGCAGAAATGTAGCGGCTAAGGACTCTAGGCTAAGGACTCTAGGCTGAACCTCAAAAGGAAGCAAAGACATCCTATACTCCCAGTTTCCTTTTAAGGTTCTTGGCTTGTTTGCCGGTTAAAGTTGCTGTTCGGGATAGGCGGCGCTTGCGCGATTGGCTTTTCTTCTCCAAAAAATGGTTAAGCCGAGTGTGCCGGCGCATTACTTTGCCGGTCTTGGTTATTCTGACCCGTTTCTTGGTCCCGCTGTGCGTCTTTAGCTTTGGCATTTCCACTCTTCCTTATAATGAAACTTAACATTCGGCCGGCGAATTGGGGCTCAGAATCTACGATAACACTTTCGCCCAGTTGTTCTTTAACCCTGTCCGCCAGCTTATAGCCCAAATCACGATGGGCCATTTCTCGTCCCCGATAGACTACCGTAATTCTGACCTTATGTCCAGCGTCGAGAAACTGAGTAACTTTCCTAAGTTTAACACCCATGTCGTGCTCGCCGATTTTGAGACCGAACCGCATCTGTTTAAGTTCGGGCGCCTTGGCTTTCTTGCGGCTTTTTTGGAGCTGTTTTGTACGCTGGTACTTAAATTTACCCCAGTCGACTATGCGCACCACCGGAGGTGTAGAATTAGCGCTGACTTCTATCAAATCCAAGCCGGCCTCGCGCGCCGCCGCCAATGCCTCGGTTCGGGACAATACACCAAGTTGCTGCCCGTCTTCGCCAATAACTCTAAGACTATCGGCCCTAATGGCCTCGTTTATCCTGGGGTCTTTGGCGATGTTAGACACTCCTCACGATTTAGATTGATAATAACAGAACTTCTAGAGCCTGTTCAAGGGAATTTATACCAATATCGATTCCATGGCTGGTTGGCGGTACTGAAGGGCTTCTGAGATGTGTTCGGGTTTGATGTCTGAGCTACCGGCCAAATCAGCGATAGTGCGGGCGACCTTGGCGGAACGGACGTAGGCTCGAGCGGATAAGTCCAATTTGGCCGCGGCGCTGTCCAATAACTCCTTAGCTTCGGGTCTCAGTTTGGCTCGTTGGCGGACCTCGCGGTTACTCATTGAGCCGTTAAAGCGAGGTCCGCCAAAGCGCTGCCTTTGTAGCTCATAAGCTGCCTCAACGCGCGGTTTGATAACCTCGGTCTCGCTTGGCCTCTCTCTATTCTCCAACAAGCGCTTATGGTCAACACCGTGTACGGGCAAATGCAGGTCAATACGGTCTAAAATCGGCCCAGAGAGCTTCTTCTGATAGCGAGCAATAGACGAAGGCAGGCAAACACAAGGCTTGGAGGTGCCAAAGTAACCGCAGGGACAGGGGTTCTGAGTGGCTACCAGAATAAAATCGGCTGGGTAGGTAGCAGAATCCTTTACGCGCGCAATCGTCACCCGGCCGTCTTCCATCGGCTGGCGCAGGGCTTCCAGACAGTCTTGGCGGAATTCCGGCAACTCGTCAAGAAAAAGCACACCGCGGTGGGCAAGCGACGCCTCGCCGGGCTTTGGCTTCGTACCACCGCCGATTACGGCCATAACAGAGGCCGTGTGGTGAGGCGAACGGAACGGACGGGCAGTGATTATCTTATTATTCAGCCCGCCCACCAGGCTGTGCAGGTGCGTGACTTCCAGTACCTCCAAGTGGTCCAAATCAGGCAAAATACCGCACACGGCCCGCGCCAGCAAGCTTTTTCCGGTTCCCGGTGGTCCGTGAAGCAAGATGTTATGGTGGCCGGCAGCGGCGATTTCCAACGCCCGTTTGGCAATAGGCTGGCCGACTATCTCTGAGAAATCTATTTCCGGCCGTTCGTGAGCGCTTTTGCTTATTTTGCCGCCGCCGGTTTTGACGGATTTAAGAGGAATAATATTAGCCAGATCCAAGAATACGTCTCGCAGGCTGCCAGCGGCCTTAATCTCAATTCCTGGTACTAACATGGCTTGCTCCAAATTAGATCTGGGGATGTAAATAACAGATGGAACCAGGCTCTTAGCAGTTAGCAGACGGCCGATAAGCCCTCTCACGGGGTTTAACGAGCCATCCAGGCTTAATTCGCCCAACAAGACGGCTTTATCGAGTTCTTCATCCGTTATTTGCTTGGCGCTAGCCAGTATGGCCACAGCCATCGCTAAATCGAGACTGGTTGAGTCCTTAGGTAAATCAGCCGGGGATAGATTAATGGTCACGCGTTTTTTGGGAAATTCCAGGCTGCTGTTGGCAAAGCTGGCCCGCAGGCGGTCCTTAGCCTCGTTCACGGCCTTGTTGGCGTAGCCTATTATGGTGATTGATGGCAGGCCGTTGGTGATATGGCACTCCACATCAACCGGCAGGCTCTCCATTCCCGAATAATCGATGATGCTTTTGACGCTCCCGGTCATGCGGACATTGTGCCACTAAACATTCAAAAAATTAATTGCTAGCGTTTATTTAAGTTCATGGCGCTTAGTTCGTAGTTCATAGAATTCGGGTACGCAAAAAAGCGAAACGGCCTGGGATTTGCAGGCCGTTTCGTAGGTTTGTTGGAGGTTTTGGAGGTTGGTTTTGCGGACTTTTTATTAGAGTGTTTTTCATGGAACAACGGCTTGCGAGGAAGCCGTTGTTTCAGATCGTTTTTGTTTTGAGCACTTTTTTTATTCAAGTGCCACCATCATCTTATATTTACCTATAAATCCTTGTCAACAAGATTTTTAGGCTTTTTATTACAAACCTGTGGATAAGTGACCCTCGTCACAGCCTCGGGCCAAACCGCTCACGCGCGGACGGTAGGCTGTTTGAGTTGCGGCTTACGCTAATATCGCATCTCCACAGCCTACCGGCCCGGCTCCGCTTGGGTAAGGCTAAGTTTGGCCCGAGGCTGTGACTCGCTTAAGCAAAAAAGGAGCTATTTTCGCGACTCGTGGAATCCTCGCAATGCTTTCAAAAGCCATAATCTCGCTTTAGCAGATAGCTTTTTTGTGGCTTGTTTTAGTGTAAGTAACTATTTAGCTATAACTTAAATTATAAAGACGTTGCCGCGCGACCAAGCAAACCAACTATGGCAAAAATGGTGGGACGAAATGCGAGACGAATGGTTTAAAATTGAAGTTTTACAGGATTATTACGCCGAGGATGCCGGACCATCTCTTGATAGCTGGCTTAATGGGAATAAACAAAAGAGTATTAAGCTCATGAAGAAGGATCCAGGCCCTAAATTCACAAAAAATTGCCAGGATAAACTGAAACAAGGACTTGAACTCCTCAGAATTCATGTGGTTGAAGAGCCATATACACCTTATATTGAATGGGAAATCGAATTTTATAAACGGGCATCTATGCCACTAAGGGGTGAAAAGGTCTATCTGTTAAACAGATCAGACGCAAAGGATTTAGAGCTTCCTACTGGCGATATTATGATTTTTTATAAAAAACGGGCAGTGGTGAACAAATATAATTCGCTCGGCCGTATGACGCATCAGACTTTCTATGACGAACGCGATGACATAAGACATTTTTTAAAGCTTCGAAAAAAGCTCATTGAGCTTGCCAAACCGTTATGACTTTTTGTTCGATTTTAGTAAAAAATTTTGAATTTCGATTAAGCCAGAATTTGCTGCCATTTTAATAATGGTATTAGTCCAAAATGAGGCATTGATCGACCATGAGAAATAGCAAACCTAGGTTTAGAAAATTGTTTGGTTTTTGTTCAACAGGTTTAAAATTCAGACCTTTGTTGTATAAAAGTCAATGTGTATAAGTGCCAAAAATACAGCTTGTTATTGTGGAAAACACAATAGATGTTTATTGACTAAGCATTAAAAGTGTAGTATGCTGCCAAGCGTAAGTTCCAAAACCAAAACTTACTTGCGGGCCGGTAGAGTTTGAAGCCCGGATGACGCTCGAACCGCGCGAAAGTGCGGCCAGAGCGGTCAGTCAAAAGCCATAGGGCGGTAAGCGCTATAAAGTAATTTTACAATGGGCGCATTTACCGTCCTGGCTTCCATTTTTATTCAATTCAGATCGTGGTAAAAACGCTCAAGCCCACAAGCTTGAGCGTTTTACTTATGGCATAATGAAAACCAATGACGCGCGCCGGCAAAGTTAAATTATCGTTTTTTTTCTCTGTACTTAGCCTTTTGGGATTGATTTTGCTGATGGGAATGACCAGCCCAATCAAAAATATCAGCTTTGCCCTGGTGTTTTTTGTGGTACTTTTCTTGTTTCTAGTCAGCTTCGGACACCTGTTAATTTACCTGCGAAAGGGCCAATTAGGGCCAAAAAGCCTCAGCCGAATCGTCATTTTTAGCGTATTTTTAGTGTTGCTGCTGATGTTCAGCAGCTCCCAATCTCTTAATTGGGTGGACGGGCTGATATTGCTTCTGGTTTTAGGCGGTTTGCTTTTTTACAGCAGTCGCCGCGCTTAGTATAATAATGATATGAAGAACGAAGGTGGATCTACTTTCGAGCTGCCAACTCAACCTGAAGCACCTGAACAATCAGTTGAGCAGGTTGAGGAAAGAGCTATTGAGAAGCAGCGCCCGGCCGCCCAGGAAGCCGCTGTTGGTATGCGCGCTCCCCAGCCTGGAAGCACGGCTGTAACAGATGCGCCTGTCATTCCGCACGCTCCAGCCGCCCCGGCCGTGCCGCCCGGCGATGACAAGGCCAAAACCGGCCCCGTTTCAGCTGTAACAGCCGATTTAAAAGCCGATGATGCCGATTTGATTGAGAAAGAGTGGATAGAGCGGGCCAGACTGATTGTGGCCAAGACTCAAGATGACCCGCACCGCCAAAAAAATGAGATGAGCAAGGCCAAGGCTGATTACATACAAAAACGCTTCAACAAGATAATTAAGACAGACGAAGCCACAGCATGACGATCCTATTGGTGTTGGCCGCTTTTTTGACGCTGGTGTTAGCCGGCTTTGGCTTTGCTTACGTTTACATCAGGCGGCTGTACCGCGAGCAAAAGAATTATGAGCGCGGGCTTAAGATGGTGCCGCTACTTATCCATTTGCCGCCTATCAGCGATGATACCGATGTTTCCGGTCGCGACAAGCGGGATGTGATGGATGAAAATATTTCGCGGGCCGTTACGCTTTATAGTATCTTATCCAGCACCGCGCTGAAGGGCTTTAAAGCCCGTTTTTACGGGCAGCGGCACATCGCACTGGAGATTATCGCTAATAAAGGCTTCGTACACTTCTACGCGGCTGTGCCAGTGCCTCTGCTGAGTGTAGTAGAGCAAGCTATCATCAGCGCGTACCCGGCCGCCAAGCTCGAGGAAGTAGCTGAGCACAACATCTTTAGCCCGGTGGGTCGAATTACTGGCACCATGGGCGGTGAGCTGGTGCTAAAGGAGAACTATGTTTACCCGATAGCCACCTATCAAGATATTAAGCGCGATACTATGCAGGCGCTGCTTAACGCGCTCTCTGTATTGGATAAAGATGATGGTGCCGGCGTGCAGATACTACTGCGGCCGGCGCATGATGCCTGGCGCAAGACCGCCAAAGCCGAGGCCGAACGCAAGCGTACGGGTAAGTCCACCGGCGGTAAGATGGAAAAGGCCCTCGGCGGGACTGCCCAGATATTTACGGCGCTGGCCAAACCGCCCGAGACCGGCGAGACCGCCAAACAGGAGAAACCGCACGAAATCAGCTCGCTTGACCAGTCGATAGTCCAATCCATAGAAGATAAGACGCGCCAACCGGCCTATGAGGTTTTAATCCGTGTAGTGGCCAGCTCTAACCTGACACACCGCGCTCAAACCATTCTTAACAACATCGTGGCTACATTTTCGCTATATGACGCGCCGGGCAAGAACGGTTTCAAGTTTGTACCAGCTAAGGATATAGACAGCTTTGTGACGGCCTATATCTTAAGGTTTTTCCCTCAGGAAAACAGTCGTAATGTGCTGAACGCAACTGAATTAGCGACGCTTTTTCACTTCCCGGATCAACAGAATATTCCAACGTCACAGCTGGAGCGGCAGCCGTCCAAGCAGGTTGACGGCCCGCGCAACGTGCCCGAAGAAGGTCTGCTTTTGGGATACAACCTCTTCCGCGGTGCCAAAAAAGCCATTCGTTTAACCGTCGAAGACCGCGCCCGCCACATCTACATAGTCGGCCAAACCGGCACTGGTAAATCAGTCTTCATGGAGAATTTGGCTCTTCAGGACATGCTGGAGGGCCGTGGGTTCTGTTTTGTGGACCCACATGGCGATGCTGCCGAGCGATTGCTCTCAATGGTGCCTAAAGAGCGTACAGAGGACGTTATTTACTTCAGCCCGGCTGACATGGATTACCCATTAGGCTTAAACCTGTTTGAGTTCCAGACGCCGGACCAGCGCGACTTTCTGATTCAGGAAGCCATCAACATGCTTTATAAACTTTATGATCCAGGGCGCACGGGAATTATCGGGCCGCGTTACGAACACATCTTCCGTAACGCCGCCCTGACGGTCATGGCTGGCCCGGAAGGCGGCACCTTCGTCGATATCCCAAAGCTTTTTCGCGATCCGGCCTATGTTGAGCAGAAATTGCAGCACGTAACAGATCAAAACGTGCTCGACTTTTGGCGCAAGGAGATTCCCCAGAGCCAGCGCAGCAACGAATATGGAGAGGTCACCAGCTGGTTCGTCTCCAAGTTCGGTGCCTTCTTGTCAAACGAAATGATGCGCAATATCATCGGCCAGACCAAGAGCGCTTTCAACCTGCGCGACATTATGGACGGCGGCAAAATCCTACTGGTCAACCTCTCGCGTGGACGGACGGGCGATCTCAACTCCAAGCTTCTAGGAATGATATTCGTCATGAAGTTCGAGGTGGCGGCCATGAGCCGCGCCGATGTACCGGAAGATTACCGCCGCGACTTTAGCCTGTACGTTGACGAGTTCCAGAATTTTGCCACCGACAGTTTTGCGGACATCTTGAGCCAGGCGCGCAAGTATCATCTTAATCTGATTGTCGCCAACCAGTTTAGTACCCAGCTTAAGGAAGAGATTCGTGACTCGGTATTTGGTAACGTCGGCACGGTGGTAAGTTTTCGCGTCGGGACCGAAGACGCCGAATTTTTGGCTAAGCAACTGGCGCCGGTTTTTGGCATTGAGGACTTACAGTTCCTGCCCAACTACAACACCGCCGTACGGATGATGATTGGCGGCGTTCCGGTGCAGCCTTTCAGTATGGCTACTTTGCCGCCGCTCGGCAATCCTAATCAACAGCTGTCTGATGCCTTAAGACAGCTCTCAGCAGCCAAGTACGGCCGACCAAAAGCCACGGTTGAGTCCGAGATATTTAAAAGACTCGAGACCAAGCCAAGGCAGCCATCTTTGGGGCCTGGCAGCCCACCGGTCAACACGCCTGCGCCTTGGCCACCGCCGTCTTCACGACCACTCCCTAGCCCCTCAACCCTAACGCCTCAACCCTCTTCTTCCGGTTCGTCTTTCCTCGACGAGTGGTTGGCTAAACGCAAAGTCGCTTCAGGCGCCAGTAACGCGCCATACCAAGCAGCTGTGCCAGCCGCCTCAACCCCTTGGACGATGTCTTCAACAGCACCAGCGGAGCCATCTATTAGAGCCCAATCGGCCGAACCCCTCGACTCCGCTCGGGGCAAGCCTCCAAAGCCGGAGCCGCCCCAAGCAGCTCCGGAACCTATGCCGACAATCAAAAACGACAGCGGCGAGTTCAAAATCAAACGCGATGTGGCTGACAGCGAACACCCTGAGACGACCGTACGGATTGACAAGGACGGAAACATAAGTTACGTAGAATAAAAAACCCAGCTGGGTGCTGGGTTTAGGAGGGGAGGCGCGGAAAGGGGATTACGCGCCTCCCCATGGTTGAAGTGCGGGAGGGGCGCGGCCGGTGGGTGGTGCGCCCCTCCCTTTCCGAGAGAAGAGAATCCGCTGCCGTCATGCGGACTCGACCTCCCCTCGGGCTTTTACGGGTCATCGGGACCCGCGAAGAATCGAAGCCTAGTTAAGTGGTCGGCGTTGAAGGCGCTTTTGCGCCGCCTCTTCCTTCTCTGCGCGAATGTTTGAGACGGCCAAATCGAGCCAGGACCAGACTAAGTACAACGCCAAGCCAATGAACAGCAGGAAAAACGGTCCGACGAAAGTGAGCAGGAAGACGCCCTCTTTGTCCTCGATACCAACCGGACCGAGCAAGACGTAGATCGTCGTTGACACGTAAACCACATAGGTCAGGAGAATGAGCAAAGTAATCATCTCACACTGTCCTTTCTCGGCCGGCTAGGCCGCGATTCGGCGGGCAGGGATTTTGAAACCGTGATCACGGCAAAGTTGTCCAAGATCATCTTCCCTGAGAGCGTCGGTGTATCCCTTGCCATAGGCCGCACGAATGAATTTGGCCATTGTGGCAATCCATTCCTCGGACCAGTTGTCCGTCTGGGCAGCTGCGTTGACCTCGTCCCAGAGCTTCATGAGCCGGATGTCGATGTCAAGCTCCAGAAGGTCTATTCTGGTTGGCTGTGCCAGCATGTCGCCCTCCTTGGGCTCGTAGGCTTCAAAAACTTAACGTGCAGCGATCCGTTTGGATCACATCACTGAGATTATCAAATCCCACTGATCTGGTTCAAAAGGTAGGAGGGGAGGCGCGGAGCGGTGGGGCTCACGCGCCTCCCCATGATGCGGACTTACGGTGTCCGCCGACCGTTGGAGCCCTAGTTGTCTTCTCCGAGTATCTGAGAAATATCACGGACCATGAGAAATCCCATGATCACCGCTGCCACGACGTTGGCGAGAAACCAACAAACTCCAGTTCTCAGAGAAACAGCCTCTCCCGCCAGCGCACCGACCATCAGCACGAGACTGAACATGACCACAGCGGAGAACACAACGATGATCTTGTCGTGCATGGTTTTGTCCTTTTTCGTCCGCCACTAGCAGTGGCCGGTAGCGATGAGGATTGCTAATCCTTCGATTCTACTGAGCTAGCAGGCTGTATCCGCTAAACCCGATGAATCCCAGTGGCTTCGCATGAGAAAGGACATCGTGAAGCTCTTGTAGCCATCGGGTCGAGAGTTCGTCTAGCTCGACTTGTTCGATGGTGGAATCACCGCATACCGAACAGTTCAGCGGCCAGTCCTTTTTTTCGAATTCGTGACCGCTGGAGCATCTGAAGGTGCGGAAGCCTTGATCAACCTGCCTGTGATACGGTGCGCGTGGGCAAAGGTCGTAGTACGCGCGGCTGGCTGGCACAGGTTTGAAGCATGTGCACTTTCCAGCTTCAATCTCCTCCAGTTGTTTCTGCAGCCACACCTCGAACTGTCGCTGGCGTCTCTTCAGCCGCCAGTTTCTAAAGAAAGTCATCACAACCTCCCAGTAGGCTTCAACTTTAAAAGTTCTCCCTTCCGAAAGACGCGGAAAAGTGGATATATTATAACTCTAAAGTTTGATAAAGTCAACAGGGGTCAGGGGCGCGCAAAATGAACAAATTTTACACCACAAAAAGCTTGTCTTTGGCAGCCAAATTAGGTACAATATTAACAGAGTGGTAACACCTTATAAATTACCTAAGAGAGGGTTTGTATTTTAGTGACTGCAGATAAGTCAAGTACCAAACAAAAATCGAGCTATGATGCCAGCCAAATTCAGGTCCTAGAAGGCCTGGAACCGGTGCGCAAGCGCCCGGGGATGTACATCGGCAGCACTGGGCCGGAAGGGCTACACCATTTGGTTTGGGAACTGATTGATAATGGCATCGATGAAGCGCTGGCTGGCTTTGCTGACCAGGTACACGTGGAGATGCTGGAAGACGGCGGCATAACTGTTATAGACAATGGCCGCGGTATTCCCACTGACAAGCATGCCAAGACCGGCAAAAGCGGCGTAGAAACGGCGCTGACCATCCTACACGCCGGCGGCAAATTCGGCGGCGGCACTTATAAAGTTTCCGGCGGCCTGCACGGCGTGGGAGTCAGCGTAGTCAACGCCTTGAGCGAAAAACTGACGGCAACGGTCTATCAGAAAGGCAATGAGTATCGCCAAGAGTTTGAGTTCGGCGCGCCCAAAACGCCGCTGAAAACCGTCGGCAAAAGCGGCAAAACTGGCACTGAAATCACTTTTTATCCGGACAGCAAAATCTTCCAGTCGACAACCGACTTTGATTACGAAACCATCATTGACCGGCTGCGGCACCAAGCCTATTTGACAAAAGGCGTGCGCACTTCCATCCTGAACCACAAAACTAATGACAGCCGGGCGTTTTATTTTGAGGGCGGCATTGAAAGTTACGTACGGCATTTGAATATGGGTAAGGAACCGCTCGATGATGATGTATTTTATGTCGAAAAACAGATTGAGGACGTTGTTGTAGAAATTGCACTACAATATACCGATACGTTCTCCGACACGGTTATGCCGTTCGCCAACAACGTCTTTAACCCGGACGGCGGTACGCATTTAACCGGCTTCCGCACGGCGCTGACGCGCGTGATTAATGACTACTCGCGCAAGAACGGCCTTATCAAAGACAAAGAAGAAAATCTGTCCGGCGAAGACGTTCGCGAAGGCCTGACCGCCGTGATTTTGGTTAAGATTCCCGACCCGCAGTTTGAAGGCCAGACCAAGAATAAACTCGGCAACCCCGAAATTAGGGGATATGTTGAGCAGGTGGTTGGCGAGTGGCTGAACTATTACCTAGAAGAACATCCATCAATCGCCCGCAAGATTGTTGGCAAGGGCTTGCTGGCAGCGCGCGCCCGCAAGGCGGCGCGCGCTGCCCGTGACAACATCATCCGCAAAGGCGCACTGGAAGGCGCTAACCTGCCGGGCAAACTGGCCGACTGCGCCACCAAAGACCGCTCTCAGGCCGAGCTGTTCATCGTCGAGGGCCAATCGGCCGGCGGCTCCGCCAAAGACGGGCGTAACTCCTACTTCCAAGCCATCCTGCCGTTGCGGGGTAAGGTGCTCAATGTCGAGCGCACACGGCTCGATAAAATGCTATCCAATACCGAGATTCTTAACCTGATTCGGGCGCTTGGCGTCGGTATTGATGAGCAGTTCGACATGGCCGGTCTGAGGTACGAACGTATCGTGATGATGACTGATGCCGACGTTGATGGCAGCCACATCCGTACGCTGCTGATGACACTGTTCTTCCGCCACCTGCGACCGATTATCGAAGGCGGCCACCTCTACGCCGCCCAGCCGCCGCTTTATGCCATCACCGCCGTCAAGAAAAAGCACTATGCTTACTCCGATGAGGAGCGTGACGAGATTCTGAATCATCTGACTGAGGAGCGTAAAGCCAAAGGCGCCAAAATCAATAAGGACGAAGACCGCCTGAAGCAGGCTGGGGCTGCCATCCAGCGCTACAAAGGCTTGGGTGAGATGGACGCCGAACAACT
Source organism: Saccharimonadales bacterium (SeqCode) (assembly GCA_036507655.1). GTDB lineage: Bacteria > Patescibacteriota > Saccharimonadia > Saccharimonadales > UBA10212 > 2-01-FULL-49-22. The sequence continues at coordinate 4,008 of DATCIS010000002.1, read as the reverse complement.
GTGGGAGACTACCATGGACCCGGCCAACCGCGTTCTGGTACAGGTCAAAATAGAGGATGCCGAGAAAGCCGATGCCATCTTTAGCAAGCTAATGGGAACAGAGGTGGAGATGCGCAAAAACTTCATCCAAAGCCACGCCAAGTTCGTTAAGGACCTGGATATTTAGATGGACGACAGAGCCAAGGGTTTTTTGCCGACGATTGGTAAGCACTCCAAAACCGTCTTAGATCGTAGCGTCGAAGAGGAGATGGAGACCAGCTATCTCCAATACTCCATGAGCGTTATCGTCGCCCGGGCACTGCCGGACGTACGCGACGGACTCAAGCCGGTGCACCGGCGTATTTTGTATGTCATGGACAAAAACGGCTTAAGAAGCGGCTCTAAACACACTAAAAGCGCCCAAATCGTCGGCGATGTGATGGGTAAATACCATCCCCACGGCGACACCGCCATTTATGATGCCATGGTACGGTTGGCCCAACCATTTAGCACGCGCTATATGCTGGTAGACGGGCAGGGCAACTTTGGTTCAATGGACGGCGATCCGCCGGCAGCTTACCGATACACCGAAGCCCGTATGACTCGCGCCGCCGAGGCTTTACTCGAAGATATCGATAAAGAAACCGTTCCTTTTCGCGACAACTTCGATGGCACGCATCAAGAGCCGGAAGTATTACCAGCCAAAATGCCCAACCTACTGCTTAACGGCCAGCTAGGTATAGCCGTAGGTATGGCTACCAACATCCCGCCACACAATTTGGCTGAGATTGTCGATGCCACTGTTGAGCAGATAGACAACCCTGAGGCGACGCTAGACGATCTGATGAGACATATCAAAGGTCCAGATTTTCCAACAGGCGCCGTAGTTTACGGTAAAGAATCTATCCGCACGGCTTTTGCTACCGGCCGCGGCGGAGTAGTAATGCGAGGCGTGGCCGATATTGAAGAAGCCAAAGGCGGCCGATACCGCATTGTTATCACAGAGATTCCGTACGCCGTTAATAAGGCTGGATTGGTGGAAAAAATCGCCGATTTGGTCAGGGAAAAACGCCTCTCGGGCATCAGCGATATCCGTGATGAAAGCTCACGCGGCAGCGTACGAATCGTCATAGACCTGAAAAAAGACGCTTATCCCAAAAAGATGCTCAACCAGCTTTATAAGCTTACGCCTTTGCAAACGACCTTCCACTACAATATGCTGGCACTAATTGACGGTATCCAGCCGCGGGTGCTCGGTTTGCAGGATATCGTTAATGAGCACATCCATCACCGTCAAGCGGTAGTACGCCGACGCACCGAGTTCGAGCTTCGAAAAGCCCAAGAACGGGCCCATATCCTTGAAGGTTTGAAGATCGCACTTGACCATATCGATGCCGTCATTAAGACCATCCGAGCCAGCCAGACACACGAAGAAGCTCAAGTTAATTTGGTCAAAGAGTTCAAGTTAACAGATATACAGGCGTTGGCAATCCTGGCCATGCAGCTACGCCGGCTTACCGGATTGGAGCGCCAAGAGATACAAAACGAGCTGGCTGGATTGGTCAAACTCATGGCTCAACTGCAGTCTGTGCTAGCTGATGAGAAAAAAATTCTGAAAATTATCAAAGACGAGCTGCTGGAGCTCAAAAAGTTGTTTGGCGATAACCGCCGCACCAAAATTATTGCCCAAGAACTGGGCAAATTAAGTGAAGAAGATTTGGTTCCAGACGAGCAGGTTGTGGTTACACTAACCTCAGCCAACTATATAAAGCGCACCACCACTACAGACTACAAAAGCCAAGGCCGCGGTGGCAAGGGCCGCCGCGGCATGACTACCCGCGAGGCAGACATCATTGAGCATGTTGTAAATGCCTCAACGCACGATTATCTTTTGTTCTTCACTAACAGAGGTAGAGTTTTCCGTATCCGCACCTACGAAGTGCCCTCAGTCAACCTAAATGCCAAAGGAATAGCGTTGGTGAATTTACTACAATTGCAACCTGAGGAAGACGTAACGTCCGTAATTAATGTCGGTAAAGGCACAAACGGCGGGCACCTATTAATGTGCACAATAAACGGCGTGGTCAAGAAAACGCCCTTTGAACAATACCAGAATGTGCGTAGCACCGGGCTGATTGCTATTAGGCTGGACGAAGGCGATGAACTTAAGTGGATAAGGATGACTACAGGCAACGATGAGGTGATTATCTCGACTGCCGAAGGCCAGGCGATTCGGTTCAATGAGCAAGATGTCCGCCCGATGGGTCGTGCCTCGCGCGGGGTTCGCGGTATCCGCCTTCGCAAAGCTGACCGTGTGATAGGCATGGACATCGTCAATAACGATTCGTTCATGCTGGTTATCAGCCAATTCGGCTATGGCAAACGTACTAAAGTTAGCCAATTTACTCCTCATAAACGCGGCGGAGTCGGCATCCGCTCGGCCATAGTCAATAAAAAAACTGGCCGATTAGTGGGAGTCAGGGCGCTCAATGGCAGCGAAGAAGAGATAATTATCATTTCCAGCCACGGTCAGACTATCCGTATCAGGCTGAAAGACATCCCAAAGCTCGGCCGGGCTACCCAGGGCGTACGTATAATGCGGCTCAACGCTAATGATGCAGTAGCATCGTTAGCACTAGTAGATAAGATAGTTAATGGCGAAGAAGAGGAAGAGAGCAGCAAACCATCTTCTCCAAGTACATCGAAAACAAGAGGTCGCTCTGCCAAATAGTTAGAGCTCCATCTGTTTTCAAACGCTCGCTGGTTAGCGATTGTACCAGCTCGCTATTTAGGTCAAACCGCATTGGGCTTGACGCTAATCTAGTGCTTGTCAAAGACGGTTTGTTGCTAAGAGCTGAAAAATTGATGTAATTTACTGTAAACTAATTCCGCAATGAGAAGGCGAGCTGAAGACTATCCCTTTTTTGATATTCCGGGCCCTATAGCCATCGCACACAGAGGCGGCAATCTAGCTGGGATGGAAAACCAAAATACCATGGAAGCATTTGAGTCGGCTCAAAAAGCCGGCCTGGTGTACGTAGAAACTGACGTAGTGTCCAGCAAAGATGAAAAAGCAATTGTACTACATATTCTGGATTGGTGGATTGATGCTTGGCTATCCAAGGAGGAGTGGCGAAGGCCAATTCAGAGGCAAACTCACAGTAATATTATTAAAAGATTGGTTGATAAAGGCAGAGGTGAACCGCCGCTGCTCGAACAAGCATTAAGCGACTTGCCTAATTTGAGATTCTTTATCGATCCAAAGACCGATCGGGCTGTAGAGCCCGTAGCAAATGCAATCAAATCCCAAAGAGCCGAAGACAGGGTTTGCATTGGCTCATTTAACTCGCGCAGAATATTGCATGCGGCGGAGTTGCTCGATCACAAGGTAAGTACCAGTTTCTTAAAACACCGGGCATTTCTTCTTAGAAAAGCCGGAGTGCGACTGGAAAGGATACTGGAAAATACCGAAGTAAATAGCTTGCAGATTGTGCATAATCTAATTCAAAAAGCAACCGTAGAGCAACTCCAGGAATCAGGTATCAAGGTGATTGCTTGGCCAAAAAAAGGGCATCCGGAAGAACCCCGGGCTTATGATACCCCAGAGTACATTGAAGCAGCCTTAGATGCCGGACTTCACGGTTTAATGTCCGATCATACGGAAGAAATGAAAAAAGCCGTACTGACCCGCGACCCTGATAACCGCTCCATCCGTCGTTAAAGTAAACTTAACTAGGGGTTGACTACCCCTGATATTCGAGCTACTATATAAGTAGCTTTTTGGGCGTTCTCTTTAAAAGTGCTCTCGCTACAATTAGAGCACCGGTAAATTGAACAACCGGTCCGCGAAAACGGATTTGGCCAGATCCTTAAAGCGCTCATTGAAAACTGAGTAGTGCAAATCAACGTCAGTTCGAAAATCTGAGTTTAGAATTCAGTAGACGAGACTTGTCTCGTCTTTTGTGAAGAGTTTGATCCTGGCTCAGGATGAACGCTGGCGGCGTGCCTAAGATATGCAAGTCGAGCGCC
>DATCIS010000001.1:0-24351 GCA_036507655.1 Saccharimonadales bacterium (SeqCode) | reverse complement strand
ACTCCACGTCGTGGACGCACCCGATCACGCTCAACGTCTACAGCGATAGCTTTGACGCCAACGTTGTGCCCACTACGCTCCTCGCTACTGTGACACAAAATGTCACAATTCCGTGGAGGCCAGCAGCAGACCCAACCTGCTCGGGTGGCACAGCTTGGCGAGCTGGCGACGGCAATTGCTACAACGGGCTTGCTTTCAACGCAACGTTCGACCTGAGCAGCCTGAATGCAACGCTGACTAACAGCATCGTTGTAGGTGTGGCTTTCAACACTCAGAGCTACGGCGCCGCACCAATCGGATCGGCCGGCCCGTACAACTCGCTCAATGTCGGCGTACCGACTAGCCAGACAGCAAGCGTCGGTACTGACAGCAACTCCAACGGAGTCTTCTGGAACACATCCTTCGCCGCGTTCTATGCCGACGGCGGTGCCGGCGGCGTCGGAACGTTCCGAGAGGACACCAACTGGGCGCCGAACGGAACCGTAGCCCTTCAGATTGAGGCCACACAGGTCTGCACTCCGACCGGCTTCAGCCGTGATGGAATGGACCTGACGGCGGCACAGATCGGCGGTACGGTCAGTTCCGAGCTCGATGCCACGGGCTGCAACATTGGCCTGTACGTCGATGGCGACAACCCGGGCGGAGTTGCCAGCGGTGCTGACATCCACGGCGCCAACTACTTCGGCGTGGTGGTCAACGGCACCTCGGCAAATGTTCAGGACGGGAGCATCCACAACATCGGCGAAGTGCCTTTCAACGGCACGCAGCACGGCAACGCCGTCTTCTACACCGCGGGTGCTTCTGGAACTGTGGACGGCAACACCGTCTCGCTGTACCAGAAGGGCGGAATCATCGTCGATGGAACCGACACAGCAGTCACCGTCACGAACAACGCTGTGACCGGCCTGGGGCAGGTTGACTTCATCGCCCAGAACGGCATCCAGATCAGCAGAGGTGCAACAGCCCTGGTCAAGGGCAACACCGTATCGGGCAACTGGTACACGCCTAAGAGCTTCGTTTCCTGTGGGTTGCTGTTCTTCCAAGCAGGTGGCGTCAAGCAGCAGGCCAACAACCTGTTCGACAATGAAATCAACCTCTGCAACGTCGGCCGCGGCGGGGGCAACTACAACCCCGGCAGCTGAACACGGCGACAGCTTCACCAGAACCAAAGAGGTACGAGTTCGGCGGATTCAACGCCTAGAGCTCAAGCCGGTGAGGGTGGGCGCATATGCGCCCACCCTCACCAATCTCAACTTTTATTAACTACCTAGTTGTTCTAAAGCAAAGGCACGAAAACCCCAGCACCAAAAAGGGGGCGTTTTGGTACGGGGTAAGCAAAGACCGTGATGGTATTATTGAGCTATAAGGAGGGTTAGGAATGAAAATCGTACAACTAACGACAGTGGGTACTACAATCTATGGTCTTGGTGACGACGGTCAAATCTACCGGTGGCACCCCGAAGACCGTAAATGGATAGAATAAACGATATTTACAACAGGGGGGAAGGCAAAGCCGGGATGCTGGTTATTATTCGTGTAAATAATCAAACCGCATGCCTGTTTAGGAATGGAACTACTTTATCCCAGTATAAATCTGGGTCTTCTATTAACCCAAAGTGATTAACCCCTTTGGCGAGCAAAAATTCTGAGCCCTTGATGCCATCCGCCAGTAATTGCGAAAATCCAATAGGTATTGGATCCACTTCACTATGGACGACTAGCGTGGGAGCCTTAATTTTTTTCAACTTGCCAAGTACGTCATGCTCCTTGAAGTCGCGCATCATCAGGCCAGGATAATCGAACACATTGTCAGCCGTGGTTTTAGTGAAGTCGTAAGGCAGTTTTTTGATATTGGCGTGGTCGCGGTAGAATGGCGAGTAGCGAAGTTGATAGTACCTCTCCAGAGTTTTAGGTTCTTGGGCCTTAAACTCAGCAGATTCTTCTAACTCTGCCATTTCAGCTTTTTCTTCGTCGGTACGCCTCCTCACCATTTCATCACCAAATGAAAATTCATCACCAATCGGTGGTCCAGTATTAGCTAGCACAACGGATGCCGTTGACTCGGGATATTGGGCGGCATATAAAAGCGCGAGATGCGCGCCAAGCGAATGACCGATTAAGTTTAACTTTTTCAACCCAAGTTTTTTTCGCAGCTCTTCCAAGTCCTTTAACTGGCCGGTAAAAGCTATCTGATCTTTATCTCCTGTCTCTGATTGGCCGCAACCGCGTTGGTCGTAAGAGCGGACTTTAAATTCCGATGCCAAGTATTTAATGGCTGGGCGGAGATGGTAGTATCCAAAGCCGGGTCCGCCAGGTATCAACATAAGCGGTGTGCCCTCGCCTACAGATACAGTCAGCATATTGATATCCCTGACTTTTATCATTTCTTGCCGCTCACGATTAGAGCTTAGAGTTTCATTGCTCATTTTGTTTGCCTCCTTTAACTAAACAGTTACAATAGGAGTGTACAAGTTAAAGTGAGCTTTAAGTCAATAGTGATTTTTTAGGAGTTATCCACAATGAATCCCGTTAGAGCTAAGTATTTTATCAAAGATAAAATCTGCCGTCTTTTTGCCGGCAGTAAGGCGGAGCTCTAACGGGATGAAAATAGGTGAAATGGCCGGATTGGTTGGCGTCAGTACACCAACCATACGTTTTTATGAAAGCATCGGCCTGATGCCAAAACCGCAGCGCGAGAGCGGCTGGCGGCAATACACCGCAGCTGATCTAGAACGGCTGAGGGTAATCCATTCGGCGCGCGGAGTTGGCTTTTCAATTGAAGAAATCAGGGTTTTGCTTGACGGCTTTCCTAAATCTACTAGCCCATCCCAGCGCTGGAATAAGATGGCTCAGAATAAATTGTCGGAGCTGGATAAGATTATCGAGAATACCAAGGCCCTTAAATACTTGATTGAGTCAGGCGTGGACTGTACGTGTAAGGACATTGCCCTTTGCCTTAACAGCGAGGGCAAGGCCTGCCGCCCTAATCCAAATGCCGGCCTTACACAGCAAACAGCCGGCAGTTAAAGCAGCGGGACAAAAACGAAGCCGGGATGCTTGCGGACATCCCGGCCGTTTTTTGCGGACGTTTTTGTTATTTCCAATATATCACTCTGAATTGGAATTACAAGCTTGCCGCCTATGCTTAATTGATCCATCAGCTCCTCCGGAAATTCGTCAGCCGCGGCACTAACTAATATCCGCTCATATGGGCCTTCTTCGGGCAAACCAAGCTCCTCACCGGCTGTGGAAAAGTAGGCGTTTTTGACACCGAACTTTTGGCAATTGTCACGGCCAAACTCGACCAGTTCCGGAATTCTCTCCACAGCGTAAACTTTGCCTTTTGACCCGACCAAATGAGAGAGCAGGGCGGTTGTCCAGCCAGAACCGGAGCCAACATCCAGGACTTTATCTCCCGGTTGCGGGTCTAACCATTTCAGCATCAGGCCGACAGTGTAGGGCTGGCTGATAGTCTGGCCGTAGCCGATTGGCACGGCTTGGTCATAGCCGGCCAAATGCCGTACATTTTCCGGCATAAACTTGGCTCTATCAACTACTTCAAACGCTGCCTCAATCCGCTCATCCATCCTGATTAATATTATGCTCCCAATTGCTGCCTAAATCTAAAGGTAGCATTTGTACGTTATAACTTTGTTATAACAAAGTTATAACGTACAACTTAAGAAACCGGTAAGGATTGTTGACAGTTTTGCGCGCAGTAATACTTGACTAGTCAAGTATTTTAGTTGGGCAGGCAAGTCGTGTTATATGGGTAGCTGTAAATCTTACAACCCTAAAAAGGGCGGGGAGGCGGCGTTGGCTTACGCTCGTCCCTATCCAGGATTCCTTGGGCTGTTATTCTTGTGGCCTGTCGGGCGTCCTGCTCACCAGGATAGCTCAACATGTCATACTCTGCTTTGACTCTGGCATCGCCATCAGCGATGTTTTTTTGTCTAGCACCTAGATGCCGGCGGTCTTTCTTTGGCCTTTTCGAAGGTTTAGCGCCTTTTCTTACCTCGGCAACCTCTTTAGCTTCGATATCTTCTGGAGTCAGCGCGCTGCGGCCGATTTCCTTTCTCACCTGTTCGGAAGTGCGTATTGCTTGCGCATCCAAAATATCGAACCGCCTCTCGGCATCCTTTAGTCGAGCCCTAACCAATGGTCTGACGTCATAAGGGGGTTGAAAGGTTGGCTGTTCAACTACAGGAACTTCAGCAGCAGGCCGCTCCGAGAAAATATTTAGCTGTGATTGGTTATCGAAATTAGGTTGTTGGTGACCGCGTTTAGTCATAGAAATATATTAACACACTTACGCTTATTTTGCAACTAAAAACAGCTCCGAGGTTTACTTTTGGTGGCTTATCACTTCTGTTAGCCCGTCTAGAGCTGTCTTTTCTTCAGACTTAGAATGGGTAGATTGTTCCGAGGTAGGGTCGGCCAAATGCGATTCTTCTTGTCTTCCGTTGGATGTTTTTAAATCGTCGAGCGTCAATTGGCCTTCGATTGGCTTTAGCTCGTCTAGGGTCGGCCGACGTCTTTCCCACCTGGTCATAATCTATTTATATCAAACTTTGGCTTTTAGCGCTTCCTTAATACGGTCTGGAGGAGACAGTTTTTTGTCGACTTTCTTGAGGGCTTCGGCGGCGTCCTGGACGGAGTAGCCGAGGGCTACTAGACCCTGTAGGGCTTCATCGGATGGGTCGGCCGCCGGCGTGGTTAGAAACTCAGTTGCGGCTTCTGAGGCCGTGAGCCCGACTTTGTCTTTCAAGTCAACCACTACCCTTTCCGCCACCTTGCGTCCAACGCCGGCGGCCTGAGAAATAAACTTAATATCTCCGGCGGCAATCGATTGCCTCACCTGCCCTAGCCCGGCAACGCTCAAAATAGCCAACGCCATCTTTGGCCCTACCCCCTTGACCGTCAGTAGCTGTTCAAACAGGTTTTTTGACTCCAGATTCTTAAAACCAAAAAGCTCATAGGAGTTTTCCCTGATACTTTCATAAATATATAGCTTGGCCTGCTCCTCGGTTTTTAGGGCGCCAAAATCTTCGAAAGTCACGTACAATCCATACCCTACCCCTCCGGTTTCCAAAACAACCATCTGGCCGTGCTTTTCAGCCACCTTCCCTTTCAAGGTCGAAATCATGGCCCAATTATCTCACAGTCATACTATGACAAATCGCTGTCGCTAGGGCGTCGGCGCAGTCGTCCGGTTTTGGAACTTCTTTCAATCCCAGTAACACCCGCACCATTTCCTGCATCTGTTTTTTGTCGGCCCGGCCGTAGCCGGTTAACGCCTGTTTAATCTGGAGGGGGGTGTATTCGGCAATTTCCAAACCGGCCAGTTTGCCTGCCAGCATAGCTACGCCACGGGCGTGGCTGACACTGATGGCGGTCGTGACGTTCTGGGCAAAATAGAGCTTCTCGATTGCCATGACCGAGGGTTTTGTTTTAGCGATTTCGCTGGCCAAGTGGCGGTAAATCTCCACCAGCCGCTCATCGAGCGGCTGGTGGACGTTTGTCCTAATCACTCCCCCATCTACTAAAGCTGTCTTGCCGCCTTTAACCTCAATCACTCCAAAGCCCAAAAGCCCCGTCCCCGGATCTATGCCCAGTATTCTCATCCCTCCAAGTCTCTTTCGGCAAAGGCTACGTGTTGAAAAATCTTGGCCGCATCTCGGGTCGCAAAAACCCATTCACGGTGATGCCCTCTTTGCGCTGGTCCAAGCGCGTTATGCTCTTCCATTTCTGTGCCCGCTAAGGACTGAACAGTTTCATGGAACTCCTTGAGTCCTCGGGCTTCTTCATGCACTTCTTTCAAATGATGAGATTGGGCAGCAACTACTTTACGAAGGTGCGCTAGCTCGGTAGGAGGTAGTCCACCATCCCACAGCAACTTAACCGAGGACAAAATAGGAATGTATATCCCTCTGATGTGCCTAGGTGCGGCAATCATCTGGGCATGGTAAAAATCAGCTACTTCGAAGATTCGTTTGAGTAAGCGTTGGCGCTCGTAGTACGACAATAATTCCAGCTGGGATTTTGGCTGCTTTTCCATCTAAACTTTTACCCCATCGGGGATTTCGAAGTTGGTGTGGGTGTTGACCACATCATCTATGTCTTCCAGCGCGTCCATTAGGTTGACTACTTTGCGGGCGGTTTCCGGGTCGCTGACTTCGACGCTATTGTTAGGCACATAAGTAAGCTCGGAATCGACGATATCTATCCCACCTGCCCGCAAGCTATCGCGGTTTTTGGCCAGCTCATTCGGCGCGGTGTAAATTACGGTCTCGCTGTTCTCCGGTTCCTCAAATATATCTTCGGCGCCGGCTTCAATGGCTTGGAGCTGAATTTCCTCGCCAATACCCTTGATTCTAATAACCCCTTTTTTGGAGAATTGAAAAGCTACACTGCCTGCCTCAGCCATACGCCCGCCATTTTTGCTAAAGGCCGACCTGACTGCCGGTAAAGTACGATTACGGTTATCGGTGGCGCACTCCACCAAAACGGCCACACCCCCTGGACCGTATCCTTCGTACATGACTTCTTCCAGTTGGGCTGCCGACTTATCGGCTACCCGCTGGATAGAGCGTTCAATATTGGCTGTAGGCATATTGGCAGCTTTGGCTTTTTCCACAGCTAGGGCCAGTGCCGAGTTAGCGGCAGGATCGGTGCCGCCACGGGCGGCTATGGCAATCTGGTTGCCCAGTTTGGTAAATAACGCACCACGCTTGGCATCGTTGACACCTTTTTGGCGCTTGATTGTGGACCACTTTGAATGACCGCTCATATCAGGTTAATCTTATCATATCTAAGGTGTTAGGTCTATTGCTAATCATAGACATTTATGCTATAATTAACCTCTCCTGAAGGATTGTTCTTTGGGACGAACCTCGAGCCGTCATTATCTCCGAAAGGAGTTGTAATGTTCGCCAATTACAGGTGGCTTCGCTATCTGGCTGTGGCAGGAGTCCTCGCACTCTATGCCTACCTGCTTACGGGCAGTGCCAGTGCCTCGACGACCAAGCCATGCCCTATCGGGCACTTCTGTGTCGCCCAGACCACCTCGCGTAGCGTGACCCGTGTGGGTCAGACCGTAATCTTTACAGTCACCCTCCGAAACAACCTCAACAACCCGATCGGAAAACTGATGCTACGGCTTACAACGCCGCGACAGGTGACAGTGAGATCGGCATCAGGAAGCTTTATCAAGCACGGTGCTAATCAGCTCCGCTGGCACATCGCCAAAATGCAACCGGGAGAAACCTGGACCGTCAAGATCAAGGCCAAAGTTTCGGCGCCGGCCTCGGCAAGGGTCGCCAATACTGCCTTTGTCTTCTACGACGGCAGCCCGTGGCTGGCAAACAGGACTTTCTACCGACTTATTGAGCGGTAATCGCCGACCAGCGCGGTTCAGCCGGCGGCCTCCTCTGAGGCCGCCGGCACAACACTTCAGGATACAACCAGCCCCTCGCGGCTGGTTTTTTGATTCCTGGCTACAAGGGTCTTCCCTGAACTACGTCCATGGATAATCAGCGCAAAAAAGGCAGCCAAAGCATAAAGGCCGACCATTTCGCCAACATCTATCGAACGGTGTAGAAAGATTCCCGGAATGCTTGATAGCAAACGGGCGATATCAAGGATATACGTCAGAAGCAGGTTAGCCGGCCAGGCGAGCCAGCCGGCAATTGCCGGTACCATCATCCCGGCCCCGGCAGCTATAGCCGCAAACAGCATGGCAAACGGTATGAGCGGTACTACCAAAGCGTTGGCTACTAACCCAACCAGCGAGAGCTGATTGAAGCTCATCATAATCAACGGTAGCGTCATAAGTTCAGCAGCCAGTGTTTCTAGCATGACCATCCCGAGAAGTTTGGGCTCCCGTCTAAACAATCTTTGCGCCACCATCGGTGCTATCATCAGCACCCCGAAGAATGCCAAGAATGACAGATACCAGCCCATATCGCCCCAGACGTAGAATGGGTTGACCAGTCCAGTCAGCGCAGCCGCGAAAGCAATCAAAAGAACCGGCCGGATTTTACGGCCGTAGTACCAAGCCCATAAACTCAAAACCGAGATTATAGCCGCCCTTACGATGGAGGCTGCAAATCCGGTAATCAGGATAAAAACGGTGACTAATAACAGAGAGGCAATCAGCCGCTGGTATTTGGAGCCGAGTCTTAGGCGGCCGACCGCCCGAACCAAAATCGTTAAGTTGTAGCCCGATACCGCCACGATGTGCACCAGACCGACCATAATCAACTGATTAGTCAGCTCCTGGGGTAGCGTATTTCTTTGCCCGATTAAGATCCCGAGCCCAAATGAGGCATTGGGCTCCGGCAGCGCCGAGTGCAGGCCGGCGGCGAAACGGCGCGTAAAGTTATTAATCCAGTTCGTATCAGCGCCGACACGCTTAAGTTGGGCATAGGAAATCCGCGCCTGGTTACTGCCACGCGTTGGGTAAAGTTTGCCGCTAATTTGCAGTCTGTCGCCCCTGTAGATCATCGGTTCGCCAAAACCGCTGATCTTGAATTTCCCGCTCAGCGGTCTGGCTTGAGATTCAAGCATACTGACTTTACCAGCCGTAAATTCCATCTGTGATCCTCGACTGTAGATAGAATCGCTGGTAGCCGTAGCTTCGATAGTCACTTTTTGGCCTGAAAGAGCTCTGAGGTCAGCCAGTTTATCCATATAAACACCGCCGCGCCACAACCCAACAGATATGCCAATCAGAATTATCAAAAACAAACTGAGAAGATTTTTGCGACGAAATAGCAGTATCAGAGGAAGAAATATTAACCACCAGATATGGGGCTCAAGATTTACTCTCCGAGACAGCCCTAAACCGGCCAGAACAGATATACAGCCGGCGGTTATCAGAGTAGTACGCCTAAAGCGTCTCATATCAACCTCATAATGACACAGCGGCCGTAAGGTGTTAATTGCTTGAGTTTATAAAAAATTTAACAACAGCATAAATGGGCGGTTATGCTAAAATTATTAAATAGTTTAGTAAAAGGTGGGCGCAAAAGGAGGGTTCTTAAGTGAAAATATTAACAACGCTCGTACTCACCGTTACGCTGGCTCTGGGCTTAGCCATTGTCTGGACTTTTTGGGGAGAGAAGACCCAAGTTGCGGCACACGAGGAAAAAAACAAACCGGCAGAAGTAACTTACTCGTACGTAGCCCAATCTGGCGACTCGTACACCAAGATGGCGCGTAAGGCCGTACAAACCTACGGTTTAAAGAAAAAAGTTAACCTGAGCCCGGCTGGCATAATTTTTGCCGAGACAAATCTTACGCAGGCGGCTGATTCACCGGAGCTTAACCTTGGCCAAAAAGTAGAATTCAAAGAGTCGGTAATACATCAGTGGGTAGATAAAGCTCAAGGCCTCTCCGACGCCAAAGAAGCCGCCTGGAACTACTACGTCCAGTTCGTTAACTTCGATACTAAAAACGTCGGCGAGACACACTAGCCAGCTGAAAAAAATCAGCAATTAATATTGGCTATTGATTTTTTTTCCGCTTAAGCTTATGGTGTAGTCATTGCTGAATGAAAAGGAAGAAAAAAATGCCAGCCAAAAAGTACCAATCGTCAAGATATAGTAAGAGTAAATTATTTAAGAGACCGGCGCTGTTTTCAGTACGCAGCTTGGTGGTCTTCGCATTAGTCTTTGCTGTTGCCGGCGCGTACGTACTGACTAAGACACAAGCCGAGACTAGAGCTGGCCTCTTCATCATTAAGTGCGCGCCGAGCCATCTCGCGCAAATTGACCCGATTGTCGCTCCAGGAGGGGCTTCGGGACACCTGCATGAGTTCTTCGGTAACCGCTCGACGAACGAGAATTCTACCTACCAATCGATGGTAGCTGCAGGAACGACCTGTCCGCACCCTAAGGATACAGCCGGGTACTGGTCGCCGGCGTTAATCGGTCCTGACGGCAAGGTAGTCAACGCCAGCGGCATCTCAGCCTATTACAAGAATGATCCAGTGTCATATTCGAATACGGTTCCCTTCCCGCCTGACTTCCGTATAATCGCTGGCGGAACTGGCTCTGCGCCGGCTGTCGCTTTTTGGTCGTGCAAAAGTGAAGGAGTGAGATATTACTCGCCGCCGAAGTGCGATTCGACCACGTTCCCTCGCGCTATCGTCCATTTCCCGCAGTGTTGGGACGGCGAACGTCGTGACTCAACCGACCACCGGAGCCACATGGCTTATCCCCGCAGAGGTGTCTGCCCGGCAACACACCCGGTCAAATTACCACACATCAAGCTTTACATCCGCTTTCCACAGTCGATCGGTGGGCCGGGATACGTGTTCTCAGACGGGACGACGCTTCCCCACGCCGACTTTTGGAACACTTGGCAGCAACCTGGGCTGGAAGATCTTGTCAAGCGCTGTCTTAACGCAGGAGTAAACTGCGGTCAGATTCGCAGCTAAAAGTTCAACCCGTTAGTAAAAAAACACCCTGCATAAGCCAGGGTGTTTTTCATGGAGGGCCACCGTGAAGGCTGTAGCAACTGCGATTCAGGATAGCCAACAGCTACATATTAGCACTGTCTTCTCCGCTTAGCGGAGAAAGTTCAATAACTGTTATAGTTGAAGCTATAAGGTAGGGTGAAAAATTAATATGGTGATCACAATTTTAGACGCAGAGGTCAAAGAAAATAACTGGGGGACATTAAAAGAAGCCTACAGGAGCGAAACTTCTGGTATGCCCGAGGGTATACACCAAACTTTTCTAATTCAATCTCAAGATACATCGACATATTGGCGGATAATGACCCACTGGCGTAGCCAAGAGGATTTAGATAAAGTTCGCAATAGTCCAGAAACACCACCGGCTGTAAGAGTGTTCCAAGCCGCCGATGCCAAGCCCCAGCTTGCACTTTGGAATATAGAAATTCACAGAGTAAATAAAAACAGCGATTTGTTTCAATAGATATACTCTGTTGCTGGAGGGCCCGGCGGGTCTCGAGTTATTGAAGTACTTGCTTCGCCGCCAACGGAAAACTCAAACAGCTACTGGCTGTTTTCGCCCTACGGGTTCTCAACCCGTAGAAGAACTACCATTGAAAGAACCCAGCCTTGTGCTGGGTTCTTTCAATGGAGGGCCCGGCGGGTCTCGAACCCGCGACACGCGGCTTAAAAGGCCGCTGCTCTACCAACTGAGCTACGGGCCCGCTAACACCTTATATTATCTGTTATTTAGATAAGAAATTCAACGCGCTATTTGTGCTTTTTACCGCGAGATTTTGAGCTTAGCCAGACTAAAGCAAAGCTAAGCAGAGCGCCTGCTCCAATAATCCCGGATTGAATTTTCAACAGATTTTTCCAAGCTTCTGATTTTGATAAATCAAGCCAGTCGGCGTTTATAACAGGCGTAACCGATAGGGCTAATAATCCGCCGGCAGTCAATGCGACCAGAAGCTGCAACCATAATTTAAGGCCTTTAGAATTTGATTTTCTGGTAATCAGCAGAGTTAAAACTAAGGGTAATACCAGCAAAGTTATGGCTAAGGTGCTGTTGGTGACCGATAAGTTCATTTCGCTAAGTAACTGCTTTAGATCGCCAATTACTGACGTACTAAGCACAAAACCAACACATAGTGCCAGGAAGCCCAAGGCGGCATTGCTTTTTAGTAAAAATGTCAGGACAGCCGGGCTAAGAATCAGGGCGATTATAAACACGTCAGTCATGCCGCCATTTTAGCATGAGAGTCTTAGAATTTGACCGCTGTTCCGAGAGTAATCCCGAGATCTTTAGAACGGTTAGCCTGCAGCTCTAAGACGTACTGAGCCGGCTTTTCAGAAACGAAAGCATCTGGGTAAGTCGAAGGCGCCACGTCTGTATCTAGCCCTATGACCTTATGATTGGCATCAATCCAAACGATATCGATGGGAAATTTCATATCTTTCATCCAGAAAGGGTATTGTCCCGGCTTATCAAAGATAAATAACATGCTCTGATTTGGCTCTATGCACGGCCGCCCACTCAGTCCCTTAGCTCGATCAGCGACATTGTTGGCTACCTCGGCACTGATTTGTACCGAACCGAAGCGCACTAATCTATCGTTGCGATATGGACCACACCCCTGCTCCGATATATCTCTCGGGTTGTAAGCTAGCAACGCGACCGTCACCGCCACAACGACAATCGTTGCAGCAGCAATCGGCCGCAGATTTTTCAATTAGGCTCCTACCCTGTCCTTGCGTTGCCGCCTTTTGGCGTTCAGCTCGACGTATTCGATAATTTTCTCAGCCACGTTGCGCCCTGTTACATTCTCGATCGAAAAACCAGGACTAGGGTTAACTTCCAAAACTAACGGCCCGCGGTGACTGCGTATCAGGTCAACACCAGCAATATTCAAGCCCATAGCTTTAGCAGCCTTAACGGCCACTTTGCGTTCTTCATCTGTCAGTTTGATCGGTGAGCCGGTTCCGCCTTGGTGGATGTTAGAACGGAATTCTTCGCCGACACTTTGGCGCTGCATGTTGGCGATAACTTGGCCGCCGACTACAAAGGCACGGATATCGGCGCCTTCGGCCTCTTCTATATACTCCTGAAGTAAGATGTTGGTGCCTTCCTCTTCCATAACGTAAAAACCCTGCAGCACCGATTTTGCAGCTTTTCTGGTTTCAGCCAAGACTACCCCTCGACCGTGCGTACCTCGAGCCAGTTTGATAACTATTGGCGGACCGCCGAGTTCATCAACTAAGCGCTCGATTTCGTCCGGGCTTAACCTGCCTCTGGAAAAAATGGTTTTAGGGATATCGATACCGGCACGGGCCAAAAGCTGAGTAGCTCGTAGTTTGTCCCGAGAACGTACCAGCGCGATTGACGTCGTAGCGGTAAAGATCCCTTGGGTTTCAAACTGACGGACAATTGCCGAGCCATAACGGGTAAAGGAAGATGCAATGCGCGGCACAATCGCATCAAACCCCTTAAGCACTTCACCGTCATAAATAACAGTCGGTTTGTTCTGCTCGATTCTGGCTTCGCAGTCGGTGTAATTAATAATCTCTACCACATGGCCACGCTTAACAGCTTCCTCTCTTAATCGTCTGGTGGAGTAGTTGCCCGGACCTTTAGATAAAATCGCTATCTTCATATCGTTACCTCGCCACGATACTTGGTTCCCCGCTTAGGGTCAACGATAAATCCATGGCTGCGTAGAAACCTTCGTCCGATGAGCACGCCCTTTTTCATTAGTGTTCTGTCGGCCAGGCTAATTTCGATTGGATACTGCACTCCTTGAATTACAACAGTTGTCGGGATAACATAACGCATCGAACTTTCACCGTTGCTGCTACGGACCATCTTATATACGAAAGAAGAGGCGATAACCGCCGGTCTGTTACCATATGGCCTAAATCTGACTGCAGATTCACCGGTAGCCAGTTTAACCCTTTTGATATTGGTAGCATGAAGCGAACCGCTGGTGGCGCCGGTATCGATTTTGGCAACAATATTAAGAAGCTCGAAATCCGGAAAACTGACTTTTTCAAATGCGCCTATGGTTTTCTTCATAATCCTTTACTTTACCTATAGAAATTCATTATGCGGACAAAAATCTCCACCCCTGTTAATTAGATTTCATATTATACTCCTAAACAGGGGAAAAGTCAATATCCTTGACCCTTATGCTACGGCTCGGATAAGTTGGTTCAGTTTTAGGGTGCCGCCGAGTTCGGGGTGGAACTGCACTGCTAAGATGGGCTTTTTCTTGTGTTTGATAATCTCGATACCGGCGCGCGACTTAGCCAGTGTTTTAAAGCCTTTCGGGGTTCTTTTGACGCGCCATTTATGGGCTTCATATTGGTGAACCTTTTTATGCGCCAGGAGCTTGCGCCCGGGTCTGGTTACTTTTAAGTAGGCAGGGCCTTTTAGAACTTCGGGCATTTCTTCGACTTCCGAGCCGTAGGCGCGGCAGATTATTTCAAATCCCATACAGACACCCAATAAAGGTTTGTTGCAGTCTTTGATGAAATTCAGTTCGTCCTCGTACCAGAGGTGACCGGCTTTTATTGTGTCGTCAATTTCTCGTCCCTCTCCACCGCCGCCGGAAAGAATCACCAAATCCTTACCTCTGGTATTAAAATTAAGCCCAGGACGGTATTTCTGCACTTCTACCTCATGGCCCTTCAGTGCTTCGTGCAAGGCTCTTTTATGCTCAGTATGGTTATCAATAAGCAGAATTTTCATGTTTGTTTTGGTTTTTGTTTATTGTTCACTATTCATTGTCCGGATTGCGCCACCCTTGTGTAAATCAGCCAAATAATGGCGGCCAGGATGACGATAATCATAATAATCATGGGGACAAAACCGTTTTGATTTTTTGTCATCCTGCTTACATTTTAATACCTCTGTCAACTTTTGACAAAACAAGGTGTTACTGGTATAGTTTAATTATGGCTGAGGAAGGCCCGTCCCGGGACATCCCGAAGGAAGTGATTGGTTACTACACTGATGTTGTTGGCTCATTCGAAAAGGTGAGCCGGTTAGCTATTGAGGCTGAAGGGGCGGCCAGGTTGGCGGAGTACCAAGCCTCTCATGATTACCTGACTGATGCCCTCAACCGAAAGGGCTTAAAAAAATACCTGGAGTCGGCGCAAGAACCAAAAGCCGTATTGCTTGTCGACGCTAATAACTTCAAGTCCATTAACGATAGGTACGGGCTAGAATTTGGCGATTCGGTCATTCAATATACCCACGAATTACTTTGTTCAAGCGTTAGAAAAAATGACATTATCGCTAGATGGGGAGGGGATGAATTTGTAATCATTCTAAATGGAGAAGATGAAGAGCAGCTACCGCATGAATTGGCAGACGAGAGAAGGATAAGCCGGGTGTATACAGAGCACATCCAACCAGTTAAAGAGCGTATCGCTCAAGTAACCCAAGTTTTTTTAGAGGGTAGCCCGCAGCTGAGTGTCCTGGGTTTTGATTTGGCCGTCGGTGGGATAGTGTGGCCTAGTAACGCCGGGGTCGAAAATTTGATAACCGAGCTCCAAGGAGAAATGCGGGCGCACAAAAATTCTTTAAAACAAAACCACGACGGACAATCTGCCTAGCGGAATAAGCCTTTTTTGCCGCCGGAGTCGCGCAGTTTTTTGAGAAGTTCGCTCTGGGCTTTAGTCAGTTTGGTGGGTATATCGACAATTACTGTCACGATATGAGCGCCACGTACGCCGCCGCGATTAAGATTCGGTACGCCGTGGCTGGGAAGCTTAAAATCGGTGCCGCTTTGAGTGCCCATCGGTACTTTCATGCGTACCGGTCCATCGGCTGTCTGGACATCGATTTCAGTGCCTAGCGCCGCGTCAATCATGCTGATGTGCTCGTTAGACAGGATGAGTTCGCCCTCGCGGGTGAATTTTTTATGCGGTTTGACCTTGATATTGACGTATAAGTCGCCCTTAGAGCCATGGGCGACGGCTTCGCCATGGTTGCGCAGGCGGATAGTGGAACCATCGTCGATACCAGCTGGGATTTTGAGCTTTATGCTCTGGCTCCGGCGCTGGGTGCCCTTGCCGTGGCAGACACTGCAGGTCTTCTCTGGTACTTTTCCGTTGCCGCGGCATTTCGGGCAGGTACTGGCCTGGCGAATATTACCAAAAATGGTACGCGTAACTCTCTGAATCTGGCCTGTACCCTTACATTCACCACACTCTTTGAGATCGTAGCCAGGTTCGACGGTCGTACCTTTACAGTGTTCACAAATGTCCTCGAGGTTGAGTTTTAGTTCGGCTTCAGTACCAAATACAGCCTGTTCGAAGCTGATTTCGACACTAGTTTCTACATCTCGCCCAATGGTTTGGCGACGAGAACCGGAGGCACGGCCAGTACCGCCGCCGAAAAAGCTATCAAAGATATCCCCCAGGCCCAGATCGCCGAAATCGAAGCGGAATTCCTGCCCCGCCCCATGGCCGAAGCCTCCAAATCCACCGAAGCCGCCGCCATCCGAAGCGGCACTGGTACCAACGCCGGCGTGGCCGAACTGGTCGTAACGCTGGCGTTTAGATGGATCCTTTAAAACTTCGTACGCCTCGTTGACCTCTTTGAATTTGGATTCGTCACCGCCGTCTTTGTCGGGATGGTACTGGATTGCCAAACGCCGGTAGGCCTTCTTGAGCTCGTCGGCGCTGGCGGCCTTACCAACTCCTAAAATTTCATAATAATCACGTTTTGTCATCTGACTCTAAAGTTAATCTCTTTACTTCTTGTAATGTCGTCTCAATCTCATCTGAGTACCGAAAGCCATTAATACTTAAGTCATAACTTCCAGTAAACCAAGTGGCTAAGAACTGTCTGTCGGGTGTTTCGAGGCGAACCGCGTTTCTGACTACCGGTTCAGCAGACGGTGCTCTAACTTGCTTTATAGTTACTACTCTTTCATCGTCTAATACAACCCTCTTTAATCTTATTTCTAACCCACTTTCAGGCCGCGGATTCCATTCAACATCATTTAAAATGTCAGCAACCTTAAACGAAAGTCGTTGAGTCAACGACAAAGGCGGTAGAGCAAGCTCCGGCCGTTCCATAGCTATTTTTTCTTGTCGTCGACGACTTCGCCTTCGATGGGTTCGTCCTTGTCGGATTTCTTTGATTTATCGTCAGTTTTGGTATCTTCTGATTTCTGATCCTCAGCCGGCTTCTCGTCCTTGGCAGCTGACTCATACATCTTCGAACCGATAGGCATAATCTTGTCGCTTAGTTCTTTAGCAGCCTTTTCTAGCTCCTCCTTATCTGTAACTTCGACCTTGCCCTTGGCTTCATTGACTGCTTCGTCAATGGTCTTTATGTCTTCCTCGCTTAGTTTGTCTTTGTAGTCGGTCTTCATTTTTTCAGCTTGGTAGATGGCGTTCTCTAAGATGTTTCTGGCCTCGGCGCCTTCACGCTTTTTCTTATCCTCCTCGGCGTGGGCCTCGGCGTCTTTGGCCATCTTCTCGACCTCTTCTTTGGAGAGGCTGCCACTGTCTTGAATGGTGATACTTTGCTCCTTGCTGGTGCCTTTATCTTTGGCAGTGACATTCAAGATACCGTTTGCATCGATGTTAAATGCCACCTCGATTTGCGGCACACCACGCGGTGCCGGTGGGATACCATCGAGAATGAATCGTCCAAGCGACTTGTTGTCGGCAGCCATCTCGCGCTCGCCCTGCAAGACGTGGATTTCTACCGAGTTCTGATTGTCAGCAGCGGTCGAGAACGTTTCGCTCTTGCTGGTCGGGATAGTTGTATTACGCTCAATTAGCTTAGTGGTGACACTTCCCAGAGTCTCGATACCCAAACTTAATGGGGTTACGTCTAGCAGCAGGACGTCTTTAACGTCGCCCTGTAGTACACCGGCCTGGATGGCGGCGCCAACGGCCACGACCTCGTCCGGGTTTACTCCTTGCATCGGCTCTTTACCGAAGATCTCTTTGACTTTCTTTTGTACGGCCGGCATACGGGTCATTCCGCCGACTAGGACGATGGCGTCAACGTCGGCAGCTTTGAGACCGGCGTCTTTGAGCGCTTTCTGGCATGGCACGGCGGTCTTTTCAATCAGCTCACCCACCAAACTTTCCAGCTTGGCGCGAGTCAGTTTGTGCTCGAAGTGTTTCGGGCCTTCGGCATCAGCCGTCAAGAATGGCAGATTAATGTCGACTTCGGTGGCGGTGGAAAGTTCGATTTTGGCTTTTTCGGCTTCATCACGCAGGCGTTGGACAGCGGCCTTGTCGTTCGCAACATCAATACCGCTCTCCTTTTTGAACTCATCGGCCAGATAGTTGATGATTACGCGGTCAAAATCGGCGCCGCCAAGGTGTGTATCGCCGTTGGTGCTTTTGACTTCAAACACGCCTTCGCCCAATTCGAGAATCGAGATATCAAACGTACCGCCGCCCAAGTCATAGACGGCGATTTTTTCATCTTTTTTCTCGGCTTTGTCCAAACCATAGGCTAGAGCTGCCGCGGTTGGCTCGTTGATGATTCGCTTAACCTCCAAGCCGGCAATTTTTCCGGCATCTTTGGTGGCTTGGCGTTGGGCATCGTTGAAATAGGCCGGAGTGGTTATAACAGCTTCGGTTACCGTTTCCCCCAAGAATTTTTCAGCGTCGGCTTTGAGTTTGCCTAAAATCATGGCGCTAATTTCTTCAGGGCTATACTGCTTATCGGCCATCTTAACTTTTACGTGGTTGTTAGCTTTGACCATCTCGTAGCCCATTAGTTTTATGTCGCGCTGGATTTCATCGTCCTCCCAGCGGCGGCCCATCAGGCGTTTGACTTCATAAATTGTATTCTTGGGGTTTGTTACCATTTGTCGGCGGGCGACCTGCCCCACCAACCGTTCGCCGGCTTTATTAACCGCAACTACACTTGGTGTAACCCGCCCGCCTTCGGAATTAGCAATAATCTCGGCTTTGCCGGCTTGCATGACGGCCATTGCCGAGTTGGTTGTTCCTAGATCGATTCCAATTACCCTTGCCATTTATTCCTTCTCTCTACTTATTAAGTTTTCGCGCTGTTCGTCGCTGAGTTCGCTCATTAATTGAGCTTTTTCTTCCCTAAGTTCTTGGATCGACTTTCCATTCTCTCTTTCTTCATAACTAGCCTCGGCTCTGCTATTTCTGAATTCCAGATAACTAATCTCCGCGTCGATTTGTGTGATGCGACTTGCGGGATCACTGCTGATTCTTATCCTTTGTCCATCTGCATCTGAGAATTCAGCATTCACGAAATCGAAGTCTTGAGCTTCTGACATTATTTGCCCTCCATTTTGACTTTGACTGTGGCGTGGCGGATTATTTCGTCGCCGAGTTTGTAGCCGGGTTGAAGTTCCTCGCAAACAACTTCAACCAAGTCGTGCGCCTGCCTTGAGCTTGTCGAAGAGTCTTCCACACTGATGGCTTCGTGGTAACGCGGATCAAACCTTTGGCCTACCGTCTTAATCCGCTCAACGCCCAACTGTTTAAAACATTGCTCAAACTGCTTAACAACACCTTGTACGCCTTTGACGTAGCCGTGATTCTTTAAATCCTTCGGAATGTGCATCAACGCACGCTCCAGATTGTCTAACGCCGGCAGCAGCTGGCGTACAACCATTGACTTGTAGAAATTACCGAGCTGAGAGCGCTCCTCATCAATCCGGCGACGCAGGTTAACAGAGTCAGCCCGCTCGCGCTGCAGCGCCTCAGTCATTTCGTTGACTTGTTTCTGTAACTGTACAATTGATGGTTTTTTAGGCATAAAGTGTTGCCTCCAGAGTTTTACCGGCGCGGCCGACTAAACTCATGACGTCACGGTAGCTTTGACGCGTTGGACCCAGAACACCAATATAGCTATGGTCGGAAAACGGACTGCGGAAACGGCTAATTATCAGTGAGCAGCCGGCGCCTCGGCCGATAGGGTTTTCGCGCCCGATGTAAACACTTAACGGCTCATTCGGAGCGGCTTCGTAAAGCCAAGGCTCCAGGTTGTCAAGAAGTCTCGCAACCTCCTGGACTTGACCTGGGTGCATGAATTCCGGCTGGCCGAACAGATAGGATAAACCACTCATATACAACTGATCGCTGATGGTAGCCAGTCCTAAGTTATGAGTGAGTTCCACCAAAGTATCGACAGTATTGCGGATAGTATGCTCTGGCACTCCACCGCCGCCGGCACGAGCCGTCAATGCTCTCTCTGCCCTGTTCCCGCCGACCGAGTTTGATAAGCCCTGCTCACCGAGCTGATTGACGTAATAACGGTAGCCTTTATCTGTAGGCATGCGGCCGGCGCTAGTGTGTGGCTGCATGATAAAACCCAGCCGTTCAAGTCCAGCCATTTCTGAGCGGATAGTGGCGCTGGATACGCCAAAAGCCCTAGCCAGCAGGCTGCTGCCTACCGGAACTGCCACTTCGGCATATTGCTCAACAATCGCGGCTAGAATTTTCTCTTGTCGTTGGGTCATATTTGCACTCTCCTGTGCTAAGTGCTAGTTTACAAAAACTAGCACTCACTAGTCAAGAGTGCCAATATAGTGTTAGGTGGTCTTGAGGCGGTCTATTAGTAGCTGGGCGGTTTCACGGCCTCGACGTTGGCTGGCGTGATCGTGTACGTCACCCAATATGTCTCGAGCAGTAGATGGAACATCGCGGTTGGTTACAAAAAAGAACTTTTCTTTTTCTAAGACTTTTTCTAGTTCCGCGTGGGCGCTATGCATTCTTCTAAGGCGTTCGGCGTGGCTCATGCGCCCGCGCTTTTCGAGCATTCTCATCCACTCGTCAAAACTGGCCGGTAGCAAAAAAACCGGCCTTAGTTTTGGCACATATTGGCTAATCTCCTCAACACCTTGAACATCAATGATTAGTAAGGGTTTGTATCCGCCTTTAAGTACAGTCTGGTAAGCCGACAGACTTATGCCGTAAACCTCGTGGCTATGAATAGTTTGAACCTCGACAAGAGCTTCGTCGGCCATCATTTTTATCATATCTTCATCACTGATGAAGTAGTAATGCTGACCGTGAACCTCGCCCGGACGCGGCTGGCGGGTAGTATGGGTTATGACCTGTCTGTAATCGCTGGTTTGCTTGATGTAATCCGTCACAGAGCTCTTACCCGAGGCCGTGATTCCGACAATCACCAGAGGCAGGTGAGCATTAAGTAAATCCCTGGCGGCCGGTGGCATGCGGTAATCACGGACTTTTTCTAAGAGTTGGCTATGTATTGATTGTTCGCCATCCATTATTTTTCAGTTTAACTCAAAACAAAATTTCAGTCTCTTTTTAGCATTACGGCGAAAGCCTCGGGGGGTATATCTACTTTGCCGAAGCGCTTCAGGCGTTCTTTGCCCTTTTTCTGCCTCTCGAGGACTTTCTTTTTTCGTGTGACATCACCGCCGTATAAACCGATAGTCACATCTTTACGGTAGGCGCTGAGATCTTCACGGGCGATAAATTTACCGCCAACCGCCGCCTGCAGACTGACTTTAAACTGCTGTCGCGGAATGACATCCTTGAGCTTGGCGACTGTTGTGCGGCCAATCTTTTCGGCTTCTGATTGGTGGACAATGACACTCAGGGCATCCACACGCTCGCCGGCGACATAAAAATCCAGCCGTACTAAATCCTCCGGCCGATAGTCGGCTAGTTCGTAATTGAACGAGCCGTAACCGCTGGTAAGGCTCTTTAGCTGGTCGTAAAAATCGGTGATGAGGTTAGCCAGTGGCGCTTCGAAATCAATAACCGCCAACTGGGCATCGACGAAGTTGAGATTTTTTTGCCGGCCACGGGCGCCAACTACCAACTGCAAAACGGCGCCGACATAAGATACCGGGCAAACGATTTCGCCCTTAATCCAGGGCTCGCGGATTTCGGCAACCAGACTCATATCAGGCAACTCGGCAGCCGATTTTATATCTAATGAGTCGCCGTTTTGCAGTTTAATTTGGTAATCTGTCGACGGATTGGTAACAATCAAATCAAGGCCGTATTCACGCTGCAGCCGCTGGCGCACAATATCCATATGGAGCAGACCCAAGAAGCCAAGACGTAGCCCAAAGCCCAGCACCGGCGAGTTCTCGATAGCGTATCGCAAGGAGGAGTCGCTCAAGGATAGTTTCTCGACGGCATCCTTGAGCGCTTGATACTGGGCGTTGCTGGTCGGGAAAAAGCCAGCATAGACAAATGGATGGATGTCTTTGTAGCCTGGCAAAGGTACTTTAGCCGGTTGCTTGGTTAATGTAACAGTATCGCCGACGCGTCCGGAATGGGCGCTTTTCAGGTTTGTGACGATGTAGCCTATCTCGCCGGTTTTCAACTCTTTTGCCGCCGATAGTTCGGGACTCAGCCAGCCGACTTCCGAAGCTACCCCTTCGACTTTGGTACCTATCATTTTGAGCCCATCGTTTCTAGCTATCTGCCCATCAACCACCCGCACATACAAAATAACGCCGCGATAATCGTCGTAATAACTGTCAAAGATAAGCGCTCTGGTCGGGCTGTTCGGCTTACCAGACGGCGCCGCGATGCCGGAGACGACCCGCTGGAGGATAGCTCTAACTCCTTCGCCGGATTTGGCACTAACGAGCAGCACATCATCTTCCTTACAGCCCAGCAAACTCACAACTTCGGCTCTAACTCTGGGAATATCAGCAGCTACTAAATCGATTTTGTTAAGCACCGGAATAATTTTGAGGTTGGCAGCCATCGCCAGATAAATATTCGAAAGTGTTTGGGCTTGGACTCCCTGAGTAGCGTCAACGACCAAAATCGCGCCTTCGACGGCGGCTAAGCTGCGGCTGACTTCGTAGCTAAAATCGACATGCCCCGGTGTGTCTATCAAGTTTAGCTGGTAGCGGTTAGCTAATAGCTGATAGCTCAGGCGGACCGGTGCCAGCTTGATAGTGATTCCGCGCTCACGCTCTAGATCCATTCTGTCGAGCATTTGTTCATGGATCAGGCGTTTTTCAACTGCGTCGGTCAATTCCATCAGCCTATCGGCTAAAGTGCTCTTGCCATGGTCTATGTGCGCAATAATACAGAAGTTACGAATATGTCCCTGAACCATGAGCCAACATTATATCAGAGGTATTAAGGGAAAAGAGCAGCCCGCGCCGGAAACATTCCGCGGCCCGGCTCGATAAGGAAAAGCCGCTAATCGTTAATAATAAATGATATTGACTATGATATCGCCATCAGCAGGCTGGCCGGTACTGCTGTCTGCGACGCCGGTGGTGGCAGCAATCCCGATGCCTCTGGAAAAATGGATTCCGGATGTAAAGTTGACGTTAGCTCCGCCGCCGGCAGGTAAAGGTATAGTCATCATTGGTTTATCAAGGCCAACGATGGGCGATGAAGACTTGTTATACAGCTTAACGTAACGGATTACCGTTGAGGTATTGAACAAAAACCAGCCATATATTTGCCCGGCCGATGATTTAATGCCCAAGCCAGCGGCACCCAAGTTGATATTCCTATAGACAGATAAACCACCGCTAACCGCCGGTACAACCCGGGTCTTCTGCGAGCCATCAGTCTGAGTGGTGTGGACTAGTTGAACAGAATCCTCTGTTGCTAAATCCTCAAAAGCATTACGCAGTGCCATAAACTACGCATATCATAAGCGGGATAGAGTTGGTCGTCAAGTTAAACTAGCTGTTTGGAGTTATTGTAGTCGAGGGTGGTAGGCGGCGATTTTTGTCTTCGTCCTGGCGCTTTCTACGGCGGCACAGCAGCAACAAGAAGAGCAGCCAAGCAATGACCAGCAGCAGGGCAAAAAATATCAACCAGCCGTATTTGTCCATAAAACTGGCGCCAGGGCCACAGCCCACCCCGTAAAGCCCACAACTATAGTTGCCTGATCCATAAGGAGCGGCCGTTGCAGCTACCGGCCAAAATAGACTTACGATTAGTGTAGCAAATAGACTGTGGATAAATTTGAACCGAGACCATAAGTTCATTATCTATAGAATAAACCATTAACGGCCGTAAGCGCTACGGCCATAACCCCTCGATTTATTATCGTTTGTCTTAGGCGGCATAAGTCCGTTGAGATTCTTAAAAAAGCCTGCTATTCCAATAAGCCCAAGTATCGCTATGCCGGTAAACTTCAAAAAGTCAGCCCGACTAACTTCGCGCTGCATCATAACATCTAGCTGTTCTCTGTATTGGCCGACCATTTTTTGTTTTTGGTTTTTGGTTTTTGCGGTTAAGCAACTTGATATTACGCCCTTGTGAATGCAAAAGCAATAGTATTATCAACAAGCATAAGTGGGTTGCGTTTATTTTTTGTGTTACAATTACTTTATCTTTAAAGCGGAGCAAAAATGAATATCGGCTTACAAGAAATCATTATCATAATAGCAATACTGGCAGTGATATTTGGAATAGCCTGGGCGTTTAAGAACAAGCGCTTTTCAAAGCGCTCAAGCAATTCTGACCAAGCTTCTAAGACTCAGAGTTAGACAAAAGTAATTCATCACAAAAGCCTTTCAGGATTTCGGGAGGCTTTTTGTTTTTAACTATTTCTTATACCTAGCCAGTTGGTGCCGGCGGATATCCTCAGAGTAGGTTGTCAGTTCCAGGTTAGACAGACGGTTATCGGCATTATTGCCGTTGATGTGGTGGACGACTTCAAATTTCTTCAGCTTTCGGCCTAGGTAGTCTTCCATAATCTTGCGGTGTTCTAGTATCTTTTCTTTCCTGGAGAGCCACAGGCAAATGTAACCTTCCTTGGTAACTTCCCTTCCCCCCTTCCAGTTAGGGCTAGATTGGCCTTTCAGTTGTTGGAAGTTTCTAAGCACTACTGCCCTCTTCTGCTTTGGTGTGTATCTCTTGAGTAGGTATTGTCTGACAGTCTCGCGGTTGGTGCCAACTTGCTTAAC